>NZ_CALPDH010000045.1:0-31369 GCF_943193215.1 Acetatifactor aquisgranensis
TAAATCCCTTGCTTCGATTTTGTGGCTTGTGCAGGCATCTTTCCCCAACCGGTTATAGGTCTGGCAGATATAGTATGATGTGGTATAAAAAAAGTTGACAGCCCATTCTCAAGGATTTGAGATATAATCAAGAGAATAAGGAGTGAACAAAAATGGCAGAAAACAGGCAATACGACCATGAATACAAAGTACAGGCAGTGAAACTCGCAAAGGAAATCGGACAAGCAAAAGCCGCTAAAGAACTGGGGGTTCCCAAGAATACCATGTATGGCTGGGTACGGGCCAACCGTCTTGGCAGCCTCGACCTTGGGGCAGGTTCACAAACCCCGAAAAGCGCCATGACGCTTAACGAGGAACTTCTTCAGCTTCGCCAGCAGGTTAAGGAACAGGAAAAAGAAATCCGCCGTTTAAAGAAGGAAAATGACTTTCTGGAGGAAGCCAGCGCTTTTTTCGCCGCGAGCCGTCTGAGGTCAGCAAAAACGAAAGAATGAAGTTTATTGCTCTTAAAACCAAAGATGGCGAATTAAAAGGGGATATCTTCTTTTACTGCAGAATCCTTCATGTCAGCAGGCAGGGATTTTACCAGTACCTTGCAAATAAAGACCTATCAGCCCCTGGCAGACGCCATGATGGAAATCCTTGAGGAAGATGATTGCAATGACACCTACGGCCGGATCCGCATGTATCAGGCATTAATGTTAAAACAGCCTGAAAATGTGGATATTCCCAGCGAACGTACTGTTTACCGTGTCATGGAGTATATCGGCATCAGCCATCATCCCAGGCGCAAACCAAACGGAATCACAAAAGCGGATCGGGAAGCCCGGAAATCAGAAGATCTGTTAAAACGTGATTTCAAGTCAGAGGAACCGCTGGCGAAGTGCGTAACAGACATAACCGAGATCAAAGCCAGCGATGGAAAGCTGTATGTTTCCGCTGTTTTTGACTGTTTCGATTCCAGCGTGGTTGGACTGGCGATGGATACTAATATGAAAGCTCCATTATGTGCGCGGACACTGGAAAACGCGGCGAAGACATATCCGGGCATCCATGGGGCAATTATCCACAGTGACAGGGGAAGCCAGTACACCAGCCAGCTTTATCGGGAGACAATCCGGAAGTATGGCATACGGCAGAGCATGAACAGTGCAGGTGGCAGATGCCATGATAACGCCCGCTGTGAGAGCATGTGGGCCAGAATGAAATCTGAACTGCTCTATGGCCGCTATAATACAGAGAAGATGAGCACGGATGAAGTGAAAACCCTCATCTGGAGATATTTCATCAGCTATTGGAATAACCGGAGGATCTGTTTCTCTAATGGAGGTCTTCCTCCCATGATAAAACGGCAGCGATACTATGATTCCCTGAAAGAAGTAGCATAGGATACAAAATCCTTGAGGAAAATGTGTCAACTAATCTTGACAAAATCAATGTGCGGGTGCTGTGGGACGAGGCCGCCAACACCGGGCAAGTGCCCAACCTCGAAAAGCTGGTGGCGGTCATCCGCTCCCGGGAGGTGAGCCTGACGCTGTTCTACCAGCAGTTGGCCCAATGTAAGGCCATCTACGATAAAAACGCGGAAACCATTTTAGGCAACATGGACAGCGTGGTGTTCCTCGGGGGCCGGGAGGCCAGCACCATCAAGGAGATTTCCGAGAACTGGCTGGGCAAGGCCACCATCTCCATGCAGACCGAGGGCCGCTCCCGTGGGCAGTCGGAAAGCTACAATCAGAACACGCAACGGCTGGGCCGGGAGCTTATGACCCCCGCCGAGCTTGCCACCATGCCCGGCGACAGGTGCATCCTGCAACTGCGGGGCCTGCCGCCGTTCTACTCCCGGAAATACGATTTGAAACAGCACCCCAACTACCGATACACGGCGGAGGCGGACAAGAAGAAAAACGCCTTTTCGCTGGAGCGGCTTATCTGCCGCCGCATGAAAACGCTCAATCCCAACGAGCAGTACACCGTGTACGAGGCGGACGTGCCGGACAAAACGCCCATAGACGAGGACGAGGACATCCTCAACTATGACGATTTGGACGACCCGGACGCTTTTGTATAGCTTTGGGACATTTTGTCCCGAAGTGTCACCTGCCGCCTGCACCGGGCGGCTTTTCCTGTGCCCGGGAATATCCCGGAGAAATGGAGGACTATATGGCATTTTTCGCACCCGCTATCACCACTTTGCAGACCCTTGTTATCGCGCTGGGCGCGGGCCTCGGCGTTTGGGGCGTTGTTAATCTGCTGGAGGGCTACGGCTCGGACAACCCCGGCTCAAATGCTCATGTACGGTAAAGAAGCAAGCAACTGAAAACAACAGATAGACCGCCAGCAGCCCACTATTCCGTATTTTTTCTTAAATCTTCTTAAAAGCACTTGCTTGTGACGCAACGTAATGAGATATACTATTCGAGGAGGTGTGACATGGATAAACATAAAGCGATACCACAAGGTTATATGACCGTTGGTGAAATTGCAAGAAAAATGGACGTTACTGTACGGGCATTACAACATTACGACAGAGAGGGCTTGCTTTCCCCCTCTGCCATGAGTGAAGGGGGGCGTAGGTTATATACAGATAAAGACATAGTAAAACTTCATCAGATTTTATCGCTCAAACATTTGGGATTTTCTTTGGACGACATAAAAAATCGACTGATTCTGCTTGATACACCAGATGAAATTGCTGATGTTCTAATGGAGCAGGCAGTCACTGTCAAACGGAAAATAGAAAGTCTGTCTGAATCGTTGAGAGAATTGGAGGTGCTGCGGAAAGAAGTCCTTCAAATGCAATCAGTTGATTTCAAAAAATATGCGGATATTATTGTTAATCTGCAAATGAAAAACGATTTCTATTGGCTGATTAAACATTTTGACGACCAAACGCTTGACCATATCCGCAGCCATTTTGACAAAGATAGCGGAACGGCATTTGTGAACACTTTCATGCAGCTTCAAAACGAAGCAATAAGACTTCAAAATGCGAATATTCCTGTGGATAGTGATGAGACACAGAATTTTGCAAAAGCCTATTGGGATATGATTATGGATTTCACTGGCGGAGATATGAGTATGCTTCCCAGACTGATTGAATTAGGGCAGTTTCAGAATGCAGACCATAAATGGAAAGTAGCCCAGGATATTGCGAACGGATATGTTGAACAAGCATTAGGTGTTTATTTTTCCCGTTTAGGCATTGACCCATTTAAGGAGGAAACAGAATGAATGAAGCTATAAAAATCAGCAATTTATCAAAGAGTTATGGAACTCACATTGTGCTGAATGGTTTAGATTTTAGCGTACAACAAGGAGAAATTTTTGCTCTGCTCGGCGTGAATGGAGCTGGAAAAACCACGTCGCTTGAATGTATCGAGGGTTTAAGAAAATATGACAGCGGAAACATTACTATAAATGGAATCATGGGCATTCAATTACAATCGGCTTCTTTGCCGAAATACATTAAAGCACTGGAAGCTGTAAAGCTGTTTGCTAAATGGAATAAGACCTCTCTTGACAGAGCAACGCTTGACGCTCTTGGTATTTATGAACTTTCAAAAAAGCCTTATTATCAATTATCAACCGGGCAAAAGCGGCGGCTCCATCTGGCGCTTGCATTAACACGAAATCCCGACATTTTGTTTCTTGATGAACCAACAGCAGGACTTGACGTTGAGGGGCAAATATCTTTACATGAACAAATCCGTCAGTTAAAAGCAATCGGAAAGACAATCATATTAGCAAGCCATGATATGGCAGAAGTTGAGAATTTGTGTGACCGGATTGCTATTCTTTCCGGCGGCAAAATTGCCTTTATCGGGACTGTCGGGCAACTGGGCGATACAATCGGGAAGCATTATAATATCACAATCCAAACGGAAAACAGGACTGAAAACTATGAATCGGAAAATATCGGAAATTCCCTACTTTCGCTGCTCATGCAGTACAAGGAAAAAGGAGAAACTATCACAGATATTAAGATAGACCGTGGTTCACTGGAACAGCACTTTATAAAAATTGCAAAGGGGGAGTAACAATGGGAGCTTTTTTATACGGAGTTTCTTTACAATGGAAGTTAGACATAAGGAGTAAGACATTACTTATAACCTGCTATATCGTACCTCTTTTGTTCTTTGTAATTATGGGCGGTATATTTACATCAGTCATGCCGGAAGCGAGATATACGCTTATTCAGTCCATGACTGTATTTGGTGTGACAATGGGGGCGTTGATTGGTCTGCCGCCCTCTCTTGTTGAAATTTACAGCAGTGATATTAAAAAAGTCTATAAAGCAAATGGTGTTCCGTTAATATTAGGTCTTGCTTTAACAAACATTTCAGCGTATATTCATTTGTTCCTCATGAGCATTATTTTATATATTGCTGCGCCACTGGCTTTTAACGCTGAAATACCAAAAAATCCGGGTATGTACTTCATCAGCCTCGCTGTTTTTATTGCAGTATCATTAAGTATTGCCAGCATAATTGGTTTGGCAGTAAAAGACCAGGCAAAAACTTCTATGTTTTCTATTATTGTTTTTTTGCCGTCAACCATGCTTTCTGGAATTATGTTTCCTATTGAACTACTTCCAAAAACGTTTGAAACAATAGGAAAACTATTTCCGGCTACATGGGGATATAAACTACTGGCGGAAAATGCTTTTAAATTTGAAAGCCTTTTGCCACTGCTCTTGATTTTTATTTTAGCTACTGTTATGTGTAGTATTCTGTTACGAAGAATTGATAAATAGCAAAGACAGACGAGCCAGTCAACGGTCAAGATGAACGGGCTTCGCCCGCCGTTGACAGCCCCGTCTGTCTTTGCTGCTGGGTAGTCAAGGAGCGACAGCAAAAA
Source organism: Acetatifactor aquisgranensis (assembly GCF_943193215.1). Classification (NCBI taxonomy): domain Bacteria; kingdom Bacillati; phylum Bacillota; class Clostridia; order Lachnospirales; family Lachnospiraceae; genus Acetatifactor; species Acetatifactor aquisgranensis. The sequence goes on from NZ_CALPDH010000045.1 coordinate 4,858, forward strand.
ATGCTGCCGCCCCTTACTATCATTAAAATCTTAACTGCCACTTAGTAGGAAAGGGGGAATTACCATGCCTTGTACAGAAGCATACAAGGAGCATATCGAATACACATTTAACGCCTTTTGCAGAGTTGTCATACACTATGCCGCTATCAACGCATGGCGTGACAGAGATAAGCGGCGGCAAAGGGAAATATCTTTTGAATATCTCACGGAAGAAAAGTTTTATCCATTCTGTACGTCAGACACATATTACATAGACCCCTACAAGCAATACCCAGTTATGATATGCGGTCAGAGGGTTATCTTCACAAACGGGGAGCTTGCCGAAGCCTTGTCTGCCTTGCCGGAGAAAAAGAGGGAAATCATTTATCTTTACTTTTTCGGACATTACACACAGCAGGAAATCGGGGAACTATACGGACGCTGCCGAAGTACGGCGTGGCATCACATACACAGTGCCTTGCAAATGCTGCATAAAGAAATGGAGGTACTTTTCCATGAGAAATCCTAAATTTGTACCGTATGAAACTATTGTCAGAGCAACCAGCGGAGAGCCGGAAGCCATTGACGAGGTTTTACGGCATTATGGCAAAAGAATCCGACTTGCTTCCCTTGAAAACGGACAGGTCAACAAGGACACCGAGGACAATATCAAACGGCGGCTTATCGCTGCCCTGTTCCAGTTCCGCTTTGACGGACAGCCTACCTAACAGGAGGTGAGATTTGTCGCAAAAATAGTCATGCTTATATTTAACGACACAGAAGAAAAAGCGGTTGAGAAAGCCATAGCCGCCCTTGCGGATATGATACCGCTGGAAGCCATGCAGCCGCCCCACTCCCCGGCACTTACTTTTCCGGGATTGGAAATCAGACCGCACCAACGCCGGGTACTGAAAGACGGGGCAGACATTCCTCTCACACGTTTAGAGTACGGCGCACTCTGCTACCTTGCCGCCAGTCCGGGGAGGGTATTCACAAAGGCGCAAATCTTTGAAGCCGTGTGGAGCATGGAAAGTGAAAGCTGCCAGTCAAACGTGGCGAATGTGATATGCAACCTACGGAAAAAGATAGAGCCGGACAGCGGCAAGCCCACTTACATAAAGACCGTTTTAGGCGTGGGCTACAAGTTTGCTTCCGGGGAATGATAACAGAATAACCGCCGCCCATCAGCGGCAGCCAAAGACAGGAAATCAAGAAAAGGTTTCCTGTTTTTTTGCGCCCAAAACCAAGCCGGATTTTGCGCCGCAATAAATTAATTCAAAAACTTTCGGAAAACATTGCCAAAATTTTCCTTTTTCCCGTAGTAGGTAGTATGGGGAAAAATAATTGCCGGGAAGTTTGGCATTTTTTGAAACCGTCCGTATATCACTGCAAAACGGAGCTGATTTTTCCGTTTTTGTCAAATTCTGTTAGGAAAACACGAAAAGAAATTTCGGGGAACTTTGCCAGATTTGCCTTGCCGTTCGTAGTAAGTAATAGAGGGAGAAATACCGCCGCATAGTTGGCAGAATCCACGCCGGACAAGCCGGGATATCAGCAAAAGCCCACACAGAGGAAGCCGCCACTTTCTTAGAGCAAGATTCTACCACAGTACCAAATTTCGCCTACCGGCTCATTTTGTCCTATGGGAATCTTGTTGGGGTTGCCACCCCAAGCCCGCCTTTTTGCGGCTTGCGCCGCTTGAAAAAATCCACCCACGAAAGGAGGTTCACAGCCATGAAAAGATACAACACGCCCCACCGCCACCGGGTAATCAAGACACGCTTGACCGAGGAAGAATACGCCGGGTTTTCCGAGCGTGTCACCCTCTGCAAAATGAGCCAAGCCGAGTTTATCCGGCAAGCCCTAATCAAATCAAGCATACGCCCGGTCATTACCGTTTCCCCGGTCAATGATGAATTACTCTCTGCCGTTGGGAAACTCACAGCCGAGTACGGGAAAATCGGCGGCAACTTGAACCAGATTGCCCGCTGTCTGAATGAGTACGGCGCACCCTATAACGCACTCTCCCAAGAGGTACGAGCCGCCACAGCGGAGCTTGCCGCCTTGAAGTTTGAAGTCTTGCAGAAAGTAGGTGAAGCCGTTGGCAACATTCAAACATATCAGCTCTAAAAATGCCGACTATGGAGCTGCCGAGCAGTACCTAACCTTTGAGTATGACGAGTTTACCATGAAGCCCACACTGGACGGAAATGGGCGGCTTCTCCCCCATGGCGATTACCGCATATCTTCCCTTAATTGCGGCGGGGAAGATTTCGCCATAGCGTGTATGCGTTCCAATCTGAAATACGGCAAGAACCAGAAGCGGGAGGACGTAAAGAGCCACCACTATATTATCAGCTTTGACCCCCGTGACGCACCAGACAACGGCTTGACCGTAGACCGGGCGCAAGCGTTGGGCGAGGAATTTTGCAAGTCGCATTTTCCCGGACACCAAGCCCTTGTTTGTACTCACCCGGACGGGCATAACCACAGCGGCAACATTCATGTGCATATCGTCATAAACAGCTTGCGGATTGCCGAAGTGCCGCTATTGCCCTACATGGAAAGACCAGCCGACACAAGGGAGGGCTGCAAGCACCGCTGTACAGACGCAGCTATGGAATACTTCAAAGCGGAAGTCATGGAGATGTGCCACCGGGAAAACCTCTATCAGATTGACTTGCTGAACGGGAGCAAGAACCGCATTACCGAGCGTGAGTATTGGGCGAAGCGGAAAGGACAAGCCGCGCTGGATAAAGAGAACGCTTCCCTTGCCGCCGCAGGTGAGCCGCCCAAACAAACCAAGTTTGAAACCGACAAGGAGAAGCTACGATGCACAATCCGAGCCGCCCTGTCCTCTGCCGTTTCCTTTGAGGATTTTTCCGGGAAGCTGCTACAACAGGGCGTGACCGTCAAGGAGAGCCGGGGGAGATTATCGTATCTCACGCCGGACAGGACGAAGCCCATCACCGCCCGGAAACTGGGTGATGATTTTGACCGTGCCGCCGTATTGGAAGCACTCACCATAAACGCACAGAACGCCGCAAGAGCCGCCGAAACACCCGCACCCAAACGGAATACCCCCGGAGCATAAAAGACCGCTTACAGAGGAATAAAGCCGCCATAAACGCACCGAAACAAGACAGCGTACAGCGCATGGTAGACATAGCCGCCAAGAAAGCCGAGGGCAAGGGGAAAGGCTACGAGAAATGGGCGACCTTGCACAATCTGAAGCAAATGGCGGCTACCGTGAGCATTTACGAGGAATCTGGCTTTACTTCCCCGGAAGAACTGGAAGCCGCCCTTGCCGCCGTCAGTGCCGGACTGTATGAAACCACCGGGAAACTGAAAGCCGTGGAAAGCACTTTGCGGGAGAAAAAGGACTTGCAGAAACAGCTATTGGCGTATATCAAGACCAAGCCAGCCCGTGACGGATTGCGGGCGCAGAAATCGGAGAAAGCAAAGCGAGCCTACCGGGAGCAGCACGAAAGCGAGTTTATCATTTCCGAATCTGCCGCCCGGTATTTCAAGGCACAGGGAATCTCCAAACTGCCAGCTTCCAAGACCTTACAAACGGAGATTGAGTAGCTTACCAAAGAGAAAAACGCCCTTTACAACGAGTACCGGGAGAAGAAAGAGAACGTCCGGGAATTGCAGACCGTGAAAAACAATCTTGACAAAATTTTAGGCCGTGAACCGGAACGGGGAAAGGGGCGGGAAAATGAACGGTAAACGCCCCTACATGGACTACCCACAGCACAGAGCCGCCCGCCGCCTTGTGCATGAGTGCTGCAACTACGATAACGGCAACTGTATCTTGCTGGATAACGGCGAGCCTTGCGTATGCGTCCAGAGTATCAGCTATTCGCTTATATGTCGCTGGTTCATTACCGCCGTTCTGCCGCTGGACGGGAAACTGGAAGCCGCCCTACTCCACCGGGCAGACAGGAAACGCTGTACCGAGTGCGGCGGGTATTTTCTCCCCAAATCAAACCGGGGGAAATACTGCCCGGATTGCGCCGCAAGAGTGCGCCGCCGGAAAGAAGCCGACAGACAGCGGAAAAGATACCACCTTTCTACGCATTTAGGCTATGAAAGAAGCCCGTAAATCAAGGCTTTTTTGACCGCCCTCAAAGGGTAGACGATACATTTATCCTTTACCCCCGAAAACGGCGTTCTAAAGCGTAACAGAAGCCCAAAACAGACCAAAGGAGGAACGAATGGCAGACAACCGCAAATATTACTACCTAAAGCTGAAAGAGAGCTATTTTGACGAGGACGCTATCGTGCTGCTGGAAAGTATGCAGGACGGTATGCTCTACTCAAACATTCTCTTGAAGATGTACCTAAAATCGCTGAAAAACGGGGGAAAGCTCCAGCTTGCCGAGAATATCCCCTACACCGCACAGATGATAGCCACCATCACCCGCCAGCAAGTCGGCACAGTGGAAAGGGCTTTGCAGATTTTTATGAAACTGGGGCTTGTAGAACCCTTGCAGAACGGGGCTTTGTACATGAGCAACATAGAACTCCTAATCGGTCAGTCCTCTACCGAGGGGGAGAGGAAACGCCGTGCAAGGCTGGCTTTGCAGGAGCAAAAGGCATTGCCGGAAGCCGTGGCGGACAAACGTCCACCAGACGGGGCGGACATTTGTCCGCCAGAGATAGAGATAGAGAAAGAGATAGATATAGAGTTAGAGATAAAGAGAGAGGGAGAGATAAAAACCGGACAGACCGCCCCCGCCCCTTTTGGCAGATATGAAAACGTATTTCTGTCAGAAAAAGAGCTTGCGGAGCTGCAAGAGGAGCTTCCCGGCAAATGGGAGTATTACATTGACCGTCTATCCGGCTATATCGCTTCCAGCGGGAAGAACTACAAGAACCATGCCGCCACTATCCGGCGTTGGGCGGCTGATGACAAGGCAAAGGGGAAGCCAAAAAAGGGAATCCCCGATTATTCCTACAAGGAGGGCGAGAGCCTTTAACCGCATAGACACAACGCCCCGTAAACAGGACGTAAAAGACCATGAACAAGGAGGACGATTTTATGTGTGATTACGATAACGCCATTTTCCGGCTTGCCACGGCACAGGGAGCAGAGCCAGAGGACTACACCGGGGAGGACGGGCTTTTATATTGCGGGAGCTGCCGCCAGCCCAAAGAAGCCTACTTCCCGGAGGGCAAAACATTTTTCGGACGTGACCGCCACCCGAAAGAATGTGACTGCCAGAGAAAACGCCGGGAAACGCTGGAAGCCAGCCACCGGGAATATAAGCACCGGGAGGAAGTGGAACGGCTGAAACGAAAGGGATTTACAGACCCGGCTATGCGGGAATGGACGTTTGAAAACGACAACGGGAAATGCCCCCAAATGCACAAAGCCCATGCTTATGTGGAGTGTTGGGAGGAAATGAAAGCCGGGAATATCGGTTATCTGTTATGGGGCATGGTAGGCACAGGCAAAAGCTATTTCGCCGGGTGTATCGCCAACGCCCTCATGGAGAAAGAGGTTTCCGTGTGCATGACAAACTTTGCCTTGATACTCAACGACCTTGCCGCCAGCTATAAGGACAGGAACGAGTACATAGCCCGACTTTGCAGCTTCCCTCTGCTTATCAAGGCGAACTGCGTTCGCCTGACGATATTCGGCATGGAGCGTGGCACGGAATACGGGCTTGAACAGGTTTACAACGTGATAGACAGCCGATACCGAAGCGGCAAGCCCTTAATCGTGACAACAAATTTGACGCTGGAAGAATTGCAGAACCCGGAGGACACCGCCCACGCCCGCATTTATGACCGCCTTACGGAAATGTGTACCCCCGTCTGCATTACCGGGGAGAATTTCAGGAAAGCCAGAGCAAGGGAGAAAATGGAACGCCTTAAAAAGCTGCTGAACGGAAAGGAGATTTGCCTATGACCGACACGCCCAAGAAAAGCACCGCCACCACCGCCCGCCGCCCGGATTGCGTGACCGAGGTACGCCGGGGGAACACCGTCCTTGTGGTTTCCGGCTACTTCAAACAAGGCACTACCGCCACCGCCGCCGACAAGATGATGAAAGTGCTGGAAGCCGAAAGCGCAGCCGGACACAAGCCGCCTTTTACCGCCTAAGTTGTGGCATGGAAAAGCGGTCATGCCGTGGAGCGTGACCGCTGGAATAGTAATAAATGACACCATGTTTATTTCTTGCTTGATTGCCGTATTTCATTTGCCAGCAGCACGATACCATACAAACCGCAAATCAGTAGAATTATATCTTCATAGGCATTGAAGATGACTGATTTTATTCCGGTCAATCCCCATATGGTCAGTAAAGCGAGGAGCAGATTGTTTTTTCTTTTATAGCCAGCATAAACCGTCATGCTTATGCTGATTACGGGGCAAGGCATGATGTATGTTACCATTTGCGGGAAAGAATTACCTAAAAGAATGGAAACAAAAGGGTACGCTAAATAAAGCACCAGTAGAAACATCTGAAATGCGGTAGGTGTTTTGAGTATATCGTCCTTGTTATGCAGACTTTCGTATAGGAACAGAACACCGCAAGTGATATACAAGGGAAATGCAAAAAATTTCTGAATAGGCTCTGTTCCATACCAAGCGAAAAATCCAATGCCTATAAAGAGGTTAATAATCCCAAGCGAGAATTTTGCCGCCCACTTTATTTTTTTTGTATAGGACAAAGCAACCGCTATGAGTAAAAAAACGAGTAATGCAATTTGGATTATCCATGTTTGTCTGTTGTAATTGCCGATAACATCCCAAAAAACTTGTGCGTCCATGTGTTGCCCCCGTAGATTTAGTTTGTCACTTTGTAACGAACTAAAGTATAGCATAAAAATTTGATATTTTCTATAATAAGCTACTTGCTATAAACCGTAACAAAAAACCGTGATATTTTTCGACATAAAGAAGCAAAAAGGACTGTACAGACAGCCCCGCCCTATGGTATACTAAGCCTACGGAATAGTGGGACTGGCTGTCGGAAACGGAGGACATTATGCCAAGACAGACCACCCAAAAACTGATTACCGCCCTATATCCGAGATTGTCGCACGAGGACACGCTTCAAGGTGAATCCAACTCCATAAGCAACCAAGACGGAATTTGTCAAGGGGGCTTTCTGCAAAAGTTACAAATTGTTCAATAATTATGTATTCTCACATCAATTTTTTCTCAACAAACTGTTGAATTACAAGTTGTATCGTATCTTCTACAAAGTTTGCATACTCGTCTCTTGACATAGTAATAAACTTATTTATTGATTTATCGAGTTCGGGCAAATAACCCATCACGCCGATCTTACGGACGATACTACCTTTTGGGAGATAATCAATATAATCGGGGAAAGATTTTAACGGAAGAATTTCTGTGAGATACCCGGAGTTCGGATGATCGCTCAGATACTCAGCCTCCATTTCGTAGATCTCACGCATATGCTCTTTCTTGGGAATGAGTCTTTTTACTGAATCCCACGTTTCATCCATACCGACAGCGGCAACACGCAATTCTTCGTCTGCCTTAATGCGCATCCATGTCGCTTTAACCCGATCATCGTCTCGGATCATAGCTTGAAACGCTGCATCAGTAATCAAATGACAGTAGTAGCCGAGCAGAAACGCATATTCTTCTGCAGATTTGATTTTGTCTTTACGTTTCAAGATGTACTCATCGCAGAAAGCATCACAGTCCGAGGCTATCTTTCGTTCACTCTGCATCCAATGTGTTACTTCTCTGGACGGCGTAAAGGCTGTCCAATCTTCATTTTCTACGTTGCAATCCGGTGCGATATTACCAACACAGAAGCCACGTCTATCTATGTTCGGAATACGTTCAAGAACGCCATCCGCAATCATTAGGTGTGTTATCCAAGTCGCCATCTGTTTACCTCTTTCTTAAAACGTGCCAAACATCAGAACCGGTAAATCCACACTTGCGATACATCGCCTCTGGTTTTGTAGAGTTATTACATTGACCGGATACAGTAGCGAACTTGGCGTTTTCTTTCATTCGCCATAACAACTCTTAAACGACATATTTACCTAATCCATATCCACGATGTTGTTCAGATACTTGAATCCACTCTAAAACACCCTCACCAATCTCTTTGTCAAGTTCGGCAATGCCTGTTGCAACCACTTCATCGGCTTGGTTATCCTTAATTGCTAACCATAAAGCGGAATCATATACAGGACGAGCTGTGTAGTCTCGGAGGTCGGCTTCTGTTATACCGATCTTGCTATAGCAGCGATTGATGTGCTCTGCAAACTCCTTCAAAGTAGCTTTACAAAGCAAATATCCCTGCGGAGGCACTTGAACAGACAAGTCTTGCAGGCTATGTATTAAGCGAAAATAAGGCTCGTCAATGTAATGCTGATATTCTGTTTTATTGAAATTGTCCTGGTGTACAATGCGCATACCATCGGGTATGGTTATTTTACTTTCCAGTATGGTATAGATGAAACTTTGCAAGGACAAATTAAGTATTCGTTTTTGCTAATCGTCATTTTACTTTATTCTCCAGTTGATTGCTCCTATTTACATACTTTTCTTGATAGTCCGAAATATCTTTGCAGGGGTATTCCGAGCATTTACTACAAGCATCTATACCTCGTTCAATGCAACACTTTTTGAAAGGACATTCCTTGCACAGCTCAAACACGTTCTCTGATCTACCGCCGTCGCAATAGAATTTTTCAAGAGGAATATCAAGTCCAAACCTCTCTTTATAAAAACTCTGAGCCTGTCTGCGCGGATCATCATTATCGGTTTGCGTTGCAATATAAGTAACACACTTTGAACAATCATGACCACAGTAACACGGCAGACCGAACAGCTTACTTATCCGATATGTACTGTCTGCGATTCTTGTTGTCTTATCCCAACGGTCGGACAACGGAAAATATACTCCATCTTTTGCCTTTTCTCCAAAGTCCCATTGTCCATTTTCGTTACGGTTGGCATTGATCCAATCCATAACAAAAGTCAATTTTTCTTTTGCCAGATCATAACGAGACAATACTTCTATCGCAGCGATATAACAACTTGATTTTCGTGAGGCAAATGTTTCTGGAAGCTGATTTAACGGTTTGTCATAAATGTAGTACATTCCATCCGGTTTCGATAAGTAATAATCCAAAAACAAATCTTCTGTTTTGGGTGATAATACCCCCGGAAGCAACGCAGCATGATAGAACATACCAAAACCCGTTTCAAATCCACTCTTGGGTTTTCGTCCTTTCCACTCTGTAAATGCCGCAATATCATCAGCTACGCTGTAACTACCACTGGCAAACGCTTTTTCAACAATTTGTGCCCATTGGTATGCCACTTCAAGAGCAGTTTCATTTTGTGGCTCAAAAATTCGCAACCAAGCCGCCAACATGAGTTTTTCAAAGAAAACCCAATCGTGTTTCTTTTCTGAGTAACTATCAATATCAAGCTCTCCCGTGATACATTGTTCCATGCGTTTAAGAACAGGCTGAATAACTTCATCTTCGGCTGTATATCCAAGATAATAGAGCCTTCGTATTGCCTGTTCAGTTGTATAATTTCTGCCGGGAACAGGGCAACTAAGTGTGTGAAAATTACCCCATAGACCATCTTCACGCCTTTGTGAAAGAATTTGATCTACCCATTTACCATTTCTATAGTTTTGCATAACTCACCGCCTCTGTTTCTGAAAAACAAATCACTTTCCGGTCTTAATCATTTCAATGATTTCTTCCTCGGTCTGGCATTTGTCATAGTCGCCAACAAGCTGACTTTCATAGTGATACACAATGCCTTTTTCCTTGTTTCTAAGGAGACATTTTTCAAGTTCCTCTACACCATATCTTCTTGCAAACTCTGCAAAAGCACGAATACGGGGCTTATCGAGCATACATCCGGTGCAAGGAAATTCAGAACATTCCCAACAGCCGTTCAGCCCTTTTTCTTTACAACAGTTATAGTTTTTGCACCAGCCGTGGCTTTCACAGCCTCCGTCTTGGCAACCTACACAGCCTTTATTTTCGGAACAAACGCAACACGCAAGACCACAAAATGCAATAGCTTTCATTATTGTGCCGCCTCCCATTCTGCTGTGAATTGTCTGATTGTTTGCTGACGGTTGGCACGATCATCACTTACTGCTCTCATTGCGATCTCAAAGAGCTTGTCGCTGAGCTGCCACTTTTCCCGTGTGCGGTTATACTCTCCAAAGAGCGCAAAAGCGGTAGCACCAAGAGTATAGACGTTCGTAATTTCATCAATATCGGCTCCGAGCTGATGTTCTTCCGGGGATTGGAAGCGAGAGCTGCCCCACATATGTCCCATATCGTTGACACACGGTTGTTTGCGGAAAAGGTCAATATCGCAGATTGTAGTCTTTCCGTTCACAAAATCATACATAATGCTGCCGTCATAAAAATCTATGGCTACATAATTGCGCGAGACAACACATTCCAAGAAGCTCAATATGTCGCTGAACACAGCGAGCCTGTCATTGATGGGAAGCTGAATAAAGCGACGATATGCCGCGGGGTACATTCTGCCCATACAATCGCCATCAGCCCACTTGAATACCATAGCGAACCCGTCGCCAATTTCCTTGGCTTCAATAAGCTCAATCAGATTCTCGTGCTTCAGATCGCTGTAAATCGGGAGAGTAGCTTTCAATCTGGAGATAGCATCTGCAGGATCGCCGCCGTACTGCTCGGTAGGAGCACCGGCGAACTTTACAAAATAACGCTGACCGTCTTTTTCAGTACCAAAGCAGATGTTTCCGGAATCCTGGTCATCGTAAACCTTGAACACCGTTCCATACTCTTTCATAAAGCTGAAATCAAAAGTACTTTTCAGCTTGAAAGGAATCCCGTCGATGTACTGCAGATAATACCCTTTGAAATACCATGTCGGCACAGGATTACGCATATTATCGTACCAAGACAGAACCTCCTTGGCTTGGTTCAGCATGGTGTTCACTTCGTCCTGTCCGAACGGAATCGCCCAATATACAGATGAGAGAGTATTGCTTGAAATGTAAAGAGCAAGCAATCTCCAAAACTCCATAGGTACGTTATCATCAAAGTATCCGTTTACCATACCGGAAGCAAAGAGAGGAGCTTTCTGAGCGCACCAAACAATGCGGTTAAATTCTTCCCACGGATCACCGTAATCGTTACGGTTAAAGTCGATAACGTGGAGCTGACCGCCTCTGTCGATCATCATATTGCCGATGTGGTAATCGCCGTGCTGATATACCTGCGGTCTGTTTTTCAGCAAATGACGGTTCTCGTTTATGTAGTCGATAAATGCCTGTCCGTTCTCATACTTGATGGGGCACTCAACGTACTTTTTGATCTTATAATCCATTTTACGGTTAAAACGGATTTCCCAATCCTCCTGCGTTGCAGGAGCAGGAATGGAGTGGATCTTGCGAAGAATACGTCCTGCTTCCAAGCCATATACATATTGCTCGGTATCAGAATAGCCCGACATGACCTGTTCTGCATCTTCGCCGTCAATCCAACTTTGGATGGAATAAACGCCATCCTCACAAGTGCCAAATTCAATGGGCTGGCACATAGGCACTCCAAAAGAAGCGACCTGTTTCATCATATTAAACTCAGACTGCTTTGTGTCGTGCTGTGCAATATCGGAAACACGCAAAAGATACCGTGTGCCGTTTTCGTCGGTAACACAGTATTTTTTATCACTCGACCAGCCTTTGTTTATTGGTTCTTTCGTTACAAAATTCATATCTTTTCTCCGTAGCTCTATCTGCCAAACACCTTGACATCACCGAGCAGTTTAAGGTTTCCATTATCCACGAGAATTGCGCCAGCTCGCACAGCGGTTGCGTACACGGTTTTACCACGTTCAGCAAGTACCCGTTGTATCGACTCATCCTGTTCCGAAGTCCCCTCATAGTGAACTTCCAAATAAAAATCATTCAGATAAGGAAGCCCCTCATAATACTTAAATTCGGGGTAATCATCATCGGGAGACAAATGGTACTCTGCTAACTGAATGACAGCACCGGCACTATAGCCCATCAGAATCCCATCATGTTGCATCAAAATATCATACAAATCGAACTCTTTGATTCGATCCATCATTCTGTCCGGCAACCCACCAAGGAAATAAACAATGTCTGCGCTTTTGATTTTTTGAGTTGCAGATTCCTTTGTGTCGGTAAAATAATTGATAAAGTTAATGTTTTCTTCCGGGATGCCATAAGTAGTAAAGCCTCCAACAATCCCATCGTGATATTTGCCACATTCCTTGCTATACAAAGCATTCCAATCCGACAAGGATTTTACACGGTTGTCTCTAAAGGAGAACGCTACGACCGCAACAGAATGATTTGGCTGTATGTAGTTTTTCAATTCGTCATAGAGCCAAGGCGCATCTATGTCAAATCCTTCAAGTAAAATGTTAATCATTGATTTATCTCCTTTGCTTGTATTTGTGCTTTTTCCAGTACATCTGCAAAGCGCTGTATCGGCTCCGCAAGCGTCTCAGCGTAGTCGAATGTCTCTTTATCGTCTCGATATTCCAACGGACTTCTGCGAACTATCAACGCATATCTAAGGGCATCCGGATTGGGGCAGAGATTGTTTTCCAACGCCCATTCTGCGGCTTTTGTCTTTGCGATGATTTTGCCGGTGCGAAGTGTATAGATGCACCGAGCTATATCCAACATCCAACTGAAGGAGTAGAAGCTCCGTCCGGTGCTTTGTGCGTATTTTCTGATTGTTTCATAGTGTCGTTTAACGTCGGCATACAATTCGTGGAAAGTGGGATATTTCAGTTCCTTTCGTATATCCTTTCCGTACAAGAGGACGCTGCTCTCGACCAGCTCTGCCATGCCGAAGCTGTCAAACGCATAACTATCGGTAATTCGTTCTCCGCTTGTGCCCCAATATACTACACGGTCAGTTTTCTTTGAGAGGAACGCATCCAGGGTGAGCATCCCGCCCTCAAAAGAACGGTAATAGGGATTATCGGGTTCATCTACAAGCATAGCTTGGCGAAGTCCAACGAGCGATTTTGCCTGTTCCTCCGTTATTTGCTTGCTTGTCAATACAAGAATATCAAGATCGCTCCAACCCAATCTGAAATCATTCAGTACAGACGAGCCATACATATAAATTGAAGGTTCACAATCCGAGAGAATACCGCTGATTTCACGAACCGTAGTATTGATAGCGAGCTGTCGTTCTTTTCGTTCTGATCCTGCAGGATGCAGGACATATTTCTGATTTGGGTAATCAAATTCTTCAATAAGCTCGTCTGCAACAAAACCATATTTTTCATACAATGCTCTTGGGGCGGTTCCTTTTTCATCGTCAGCACGGAAAGTAGATACCGAGATTTCTTTTGTTCTGTCTAAATTGGTAAGAGCTTCATCCATGAGAATGGAAGCAACACCACGGCGACGGTATTCGGGCGAAACAGCGAGACAGCAGATCATGTTGTGTCCTCGTGAGAACAGCATAACACCGGCAATCTCGTTTTCGTCCTTTATACAGATAGCCTGTCTCTTGCCCATGAACTTGAGAACGGTGGCTCGATGCTCGTTTAGCTTCTCTTGCGTTTCCAGACCTGGGAAATTCCAGCGCACCTGTGTAACAAGGCTCATCCAATTTTCAATATCTTCCGGTACTCCATAAAAGAGCTGCACAGCATTTCGCCTCCGTTCGTAATCAATTGGTTATCAAAGCAATCGCCTTACTCATAGATACAAAAATCCATAATAATTATAGCACAAAAATATGAAAAATTCTACCGGCTTCACGAATAAAACAGAAAAATCGGGATTGCATCGTTCAAAATGCACTCCCGCTGAAATTTTATCGCTCCCAACTGTCTCGATTCTTCTTCTTGTTCTGCTTTTGCTGTGACTGCTGTTGCTGTTTCCGGCGAATGAACTCCCGAACAGAACGTGTATCTGATTCTTCATGGAGGAGATTTGCCACATCACGCTTGCTGTCGTGCATCAGCATCGGATCGTATTTCTCGCCGTAGGCAGCTTTCACACGGTCAACGGCAGAGCGTTCCTTTTCCTCACGAACGGCAAGCCGTGCATCCATCAGCTCAGCGGCATCCATACCAGCGCCTTGTTCTTTCAGCTCGGCATACTGCTTCAAAGCTTCATCAAGCTCGGCAGAATATTTTTCTTCCTGCTCGGACAGCTTCTGCAGCGCACCCTCCAATGTGGCGATTTCTTTCTTCACCTCGGAAATACCCGCATCGTCGGCGCAGTCCAAAGAACGAAGCAGAAAGTCTTTTTCGGTTTTCAGCTCCTCGATTTCCTCAGTCAGCTCGGTAATGCGGTGGGTAAGGTCATGCAGCTTGGGTATCAGATAGAAGGCGTTTCCTTTTTCTCCGCAAGCAGATTCCTCCGTTCCTTGGATTTCTCCTTGATTTGTTGCACCAAACTCGCATAGCGTTCAAGCTCCGGCTTGACTGCATCAACACGCTTACCCATGCGGTTCTTACCTACACCAATATAACGAAGCTGATAGCTGAAAATCAGTATACTGCTGCGTAGCTTTTCCAATGCTTCCGCTATGGCAGGAACCGTATTCTTTACCGCTTGCATCAGCTTCTTGACCGTTGCTTTCAGCTCACGGAGAAGTGCATTGTCTGCCTTGATCTGACGGTTGATTTCACAGCGGTCAGAGATAACACCCTTTTTCTCCAACGCACGGGCAACCACACCCTCGTGAATAGTGGGCTGCTCGGTCAAGCCTCTGTCTGCATGGCTGCGGTGGTCGATGCGCTCGTCGTGTCCGTATCTCTCTAAATAACAGTTGGTCACGTCTGCCCACGCCTTGCGCCACTCCGCAAGCTGTTCTTCGCTGTTCCAACGCTCGGCAATGGGATTCTGTCTGCCGAACTTGGTGCTTTTGGGGTGTTTGTTGGCTCGTTCATAGCCGTGCTTCTCAGCCTCGGATGGAGGCATATACACTTTCTTTCGACCGACCTTGTACGGATATTGCTTTTCCCATCCGTCTGCCTGTGCCGCCTTGAACTCGGCGGCGGTAAAGCCTCGTTCCTCGCCGTTTCTGACACAGAGATATTCTTTCTCGGTCTTGTACTGCCAGTTGCCCTGTTCATCAAGCGGGCGCACCGTCAGCATAATATGAGCGTGCGGATTATGACCGGGCGGATGCGGATCGTGAATGGCAACATCAGCGCACATCCCCTCGGCAACAAAGCTGTTCTGAATAAAATCGGTTAGAAGTTCCTGCCATTGTGCTGGTGTCAGCTCAATAGGCAGAGCCGGAACGAACTCACGTGCAAGGCGGCTGTCCTTGGTCTTTTCGTTTTCTTCCACGGCGTTCCAAAGCAGGCCTCGGTCTTTCCATTCGGCAGGAGCAAACTCCGGCAGAAATACATCTTGCCACACAAGCCCTTTCTTTCGTGTATAGTCGTGCCGTACTCCGTCATAGTCATTCAAGATGTTGGTACAGCTCAGGTAAGCGGAAGCGGCAACCGCAGACCGTCCCGTACCTCGGCTGACCACTTTGGCTTCCAAGTGGTAGATCGCCATTCGTTCTCACCGTCCTTTCGTCCTTGTTTTTGTTTCTTTTTCGCAAAAAGAAAATGGGTGTCGCAGGAGAAGCGATACCCGTAACTGCGATAAAACTGCCGGTGGCAGATTTTCGCAGGCAGGCGGCGAGTTGTTTCCAAAACGGAAACAACTGTTTTGATGATGAAGCAAAACATATAGCCGACTGCGTGGACAATGACAGCAGCGCCGCAGAGCTGTGGCATTGTCCATAAGGCTTCCGCAGAAGCCGCATCCGCCTCGCAGAGCGCACGGTTGCCGCAGGCAATACCACCGCCCCTTCGGGGTGGTGAGTAAGTGCGCCCTTCGGGATAAAAGAAACGGGACGCTCGGTTGCCCGAACGCCCCTCGTCTCATGTTTATCGTTTTAGCCCGCATAGAAAGTCCTCCAATTCGTCAAGGCTCATGGAAGCAACGTTCGGAAAGACCTTTTCCAGTATCGCTCCCTCCTGGATCAGCCGTCGTGTCCTCGCTTTTCGCTCCTTATTACGGTCACGCATCTCTGCTTCCTCCAGTCTGTGCTTGGCTTGTAGTAATTTCTTCTCGTCTGTGATCATAGAAAAACCTCCTGTGGTAGTAAAAATTGGGTTATTTGATAGCAGTGCAATACCAAATATCCGTCCGTTTGGTATCATGCTTTTTTTGAAAATCGTTGTAGTAGCAAAAATGCCCCCGTTTAGTATCGCAGTAGTACCAAACGAGGGCAATAGTAGTATCAGAAACTGTCAGCAAAGTCCAATGCCGCCGAAATGTTCTCGTCATCCTCGTCGGGAATGACCTGCGGAACATCGCGTGTCAAAGGTGTAGAGTTGTAGAGTACGGTTTTTTCTATAATTCTCTGTATTAAACCAAGAAAAGCATCATCTTTTTCACGGGTTTCCAAATAAGGATTGGAAGCAAGCCGTGCCTGCCGTTCAAAATGGTCATTGATGGCGGTAACAATCGCCTTGCTATACGAGCGATACTGCTTTTTGTCCATCTGCTGTAAATGCTCGTAGGCTCGGCGGTCATCCTCATCCGCAAGATTTAAACGCAGGGTAGTCGTGTAGATCTGCTTCATACGATGCCTCCTTTTCTGTTCTGCTTCTGTTCAGCAAGCAGTTCATAGCCTTTTGCGGTAGCGCAAATATCGTCGTTGATAATCACACGGTCTTTGTCATAGCTGCCGAAGTTTTTGAGAATACAGCTTCCGCCGCCTACCACATACAGGCGCACCAGTTCCGGATCGTATTCATGCTCACGCAGTCTGCGGAAGATGCCCTCCGCATATTCGGTTGCGGTATCACGGATGGCGGTCAGATAACGCTGGCTGATGTCTGCCGTTCCGTGACGGATAACACGCTCAAGGACGGTTTCATCCACCGATACACCAAATTGCTTCATCAGATTTTCACGCACAGCAAGCATACACTGATTTGTGCCGTATTTTTCGGTAAAACACTTTTTCGCAAGAGGGCGGCACTC
Organism: Acetatifactor aquisgranensis; assembly: GCF_943193215.1. NCBI lineage: Bacteria > Bacillati > Bacillota > Clostridia > Lachnospirales > Lachnospiraceae > Acetatifactor > Acetatifactor aquisgranensis. The sequence continues at coordinate 21,866 of NZ_CALPDH010000045.1, forward strand.
GTTGATATACATGACGTTCATCGTACCGTTGCCAATATCGCAGAGCATATTGATGCCCTTGAACTCACGGAGCTTGTCTGCAACCGCAGAAAAGCCCTGCGGAAAAATATCCGCACCGGCAAATTCAACGTGGTAGTCAACTCCCTTGAAAGTGAAGTCGGCGCTGTCGTTCTGCAGGAGGTATTCCCTGAAGCTGTCCTTCTGTTCGCTCACCCAAGTCAGAGGGAGTCCCGCCGCAAGGTGGACACGGGCAGAGATCAGCTTGCGGATGTTCAGCTCATGGGCAACAGCGGCAAGAGTAAGAATATAGTAGTCGCTGTCTGTCATTTTGTCGGAGATAAATTCCTTGTGTTCCTCACCAATGAGATAATATCTGCCCTCGTAGACAAGCAGATTGCTCTTGAAGGTCGGCTCCTTGTCGTAGGCGGCTACGCCCGTCTTAAAGCAACAATGGGCAGTCTTGATGTTGCCATAGCCGTGATCGATGCCGATGATGATGGGATTGGTGTTGTTGTAGTTGTTCATAAAATTCATAGAGATTCCTTTCTGCCGCTTTGCGGCGATACAAAATATTATCGGTTTTAGCAAAGTGCCAAGTTGGCACTTTGCCGCTGATAGTTGGAGAGTGGACATTTTGTCCACTCACCTCGAAAAGCATCAAGAATCAAAGTTTCAAAATGATACAATGATGCAAAACAGGCATAAAAAATCAAGTTGCCAAAATGACAACTTGAAACAGAAGAAGCGGATCGACATACATCAATCCGCTTCAAATATCGTTATGCTGTTTTTTTGTTCGTTTTCCGTCGGTGCCTGTTCGTGCTTTGCTTCTCGTAAGTCTTTCTTCCGTTCGCCTTGCCGCTTGATCTGTGCCGCATACCGGCAATCATCTGAACAATATTTTACGCTGTTTCGTGTCGTGGTAAACTCCTTGCCGCAGTGTTCACAGGTAAGCTCACGGATACGCTCTTTTGCCGCTTCCTGCCGGTAATACTTCGCTCGGCAGTTCACATCACAGAACAGCTTTGCCGTTGACCTTGCTTCAAAGGTCTTGCCGCAGCACTTGCAGGTCTGCGTAATGGGAACGCCTACGGTGCGTTCGCCGGATTTCAGCTTTTGGTAGCGTTCACGGCTACGGGCACGTTCTTTCTTCAAAAACTCCTGCCGCTGGATCTCTTCCTCGGTCAGCTCCGGTGCGGGAAGTTCAAAATGCCCGATAAACTTCAAATAAATTTCAACTTCCTGCACTCTGTCGCCTTTCACCTTTTCGGGAGCGTGAACGATGATCTTGTCGATAAACTCGTTAATCATCATTGTGGTCAGCTCGGAAAAGTCGGTGTATTTTCTTGCAAGCTCCATAAACTGCTCCACACGGACGGTATCTTCCTCAAAAGAGGATACCCGCTGTTCGGCTTCTGCCACGGATGCCTGCAAGTTTTTTTGCTCGGCTTCATATTCGGCAAGCAGGGTATCAAAGCGTTCATCGGTAATACGTCCGATGGCAAAGGATTCATAGAGCTTTTTGATGATATTGTCAAGCTCGGCAATACGTTTCTTGTCCTTGCTCAGCCTGCGCTTGGTTTCTTTCGCCGCTTCCTTTTGCTTGATCTGCGAAGCGGCACGTACCTTTTCTGCAAATTCCTCTTGATTAGAGATAGCAAAGGTGCTGACGGTGCGGATGGTATTCAAAACAAGTTCCCGAACGGCTTTTGTGCGGATATAGTGACCGCAGCAGGCGTTAGTGCGCTTTTGATGCGCCAGCGTATAGGTGGAGCAATCGTAGAAGTCAGAGGGATAGGGGCTGCTTTCCGTGCCGCCTCTGGAACGGTGGTTGGTCATTTTGCTCCGCAGTCAGCGCAGAACATAAGTCCCGTCAAAGGATTTGCTTCACCAAGTGTATCGTGGCGTCTCGGTGTCTTACGGAGCTTCTGTGCAAGCTCCCACGTTTCCTTATCCACGATGGCTTCGTGGGTGTTCTCAAAGATCAGCCATTCCTCTTTGGGATTCATCACGGGATTTTTGTCCTTGTAGGACTGCTTGTGAGAACGGAAGTTGACCGTGTGCCCCATATATTCGGGCTTGGAAAGAATCTGCCCAACGATATAACCACTCCAGTTATACGGGTTGGGAAATTCCTCCTTGCTTTTCCAAACGCCCTTGTTCTGTTTGCCGAAGTAAACGGCAGGGGTTTCCACCTTATCATCATAGAGGATACGGGCAATGTCATAGGGGCCTTTGCCCTCGATGGTCAGTCGGAATATTCTGCGGACAACCTCGGCGGCTTCCTCGTCGATATACCAACTGTACTTATCACCCGGCATCTTCTTGTAGCCGTAGATGGCGCAGTTTGTTGTAGGCTTGCCCGATTCGCCTTTTACACGGATAGCAGTGCGCTGTTTGCGGCTCAAGTCCCGTAAATACCATTCGTTCATGATATTCAAAAACGGCGCAAACTCGTTGCTGTTCTGGTCATCGCTGTCCACGCTGTTGGCAATCGCAATAAAGTGAACGCCGTGCTCACGGAAGAATACCTCCGTGTAAAAGCCGGTTTGCAGATAATCTCTGCCGATTCGGCTCATGTCCTTTACGATTACATGGACAACCTTACCTGCTTCAATATCTGCCTCCAACTGCTTCCATGCGGGACGGTTAAAATTTCCGCCGCTCCAACCGTCATCGGTATAGTGCTGAATATTCGTGTAGCCTCTTTGCTCGGCATAGCTTTCGAGGTATTTTTTCTGATTGACAATGCTGTTGCTATCGCCAACCTGGTCATCGTCACGGGAAAGTCTCTCGTACAATGCCGTAATTTTATTGGGATCCTGTCCCACAGTCTGTTTCACGCTCATCATGATGCGCTCCTTTCAGACTGTCGGCTCATTCGTGGTTTATTTATTACATCATATTTTTCGCAACTTGTGTGAACTTCATTGCGAATAATTCGTAAAATTTTATCTTCCATTGTTTCGGTGCCGCTTTCATTGAACACGACCTTGACCTTGTAGGTCGTGCCGCCGATGCGGTGGGTGGTATAAGCAAAGTTCTTGTTTTCGTTTTTTACCATAGGCAAATTTCCTCCATAGATTGAAAAATTCACAATTTTCGTGTATAATGATGATAGTTCCGATAACGTGTAACCATTTGACCGACAAAAACGGCATAGGGTATACAAACACATTACCGGCATGAAGATAGCCCCCGAAACGCCTGTAAATCAAGGCATTTCAGAGGCTAATTCGTTACATAGCGTCTTACTGACGCTTCTTTTCTCTGTGCTTTCGCACTCTTGCCGACGTTTGCTTACGTCTTGCTTCTGCGGCGCACTTGTCGGAACAGTAGGCACGTTTACCGTTCTTCTGAAAATGCTTGCCGCACTCCTTGCAGACAGCAAGGGGGATCGGCTCGAATACGGCTTGCAGTTCCTTATCTTCCGGCAGTACAGCCTTGCGGAAATAACTGCACAGCCTACTGCATGAGTAGCATACCCCGAACATATAGCACTCACAGTCCAGCGGCAGGCAACCGTATTCCTTGTCGTAGTTGGCGCACTTGGAGACAGCCAACTTCTTGATCTGTCTTTTCTCCTTTCTCGTCAGCTCACGATAGGTTTTGGTCATAGGCAGTTTCCTCCTTTCTTTAGCGTCGGCAGTAATATAATCACAGACGAAATATATTACTCCATCACCAATAGGAGAAATACGGGGTGTTTAGCGGAACTGTTTTTTCGGAAAATCAAAGAAAATTTGAAAAATAATTTTGAAGGGAGGTTTCCTGCGGTGTACGACGATCACAAACGATACGAAAATGACGGTCTTTATAATGAAGATACCGATTATGAAGATGAATATGATGCGGACGATTCCGATTACATAGTCGATGACGAGGACGAAGACGAAAACGCCCTTTGGGATGATGCGGAAGAAGATACCGATGAACCTCCCGAAAAGAAGCGAAGGAAGCGAAAGAAGAAAGATCTTTTCGCTGACAGCGATACTGATGCTGAGAATGCGGAAGCCGAGGAATATGAAAAGACACGGCGCAGACTTGCAAAGGAACAGCGTATCATTGATGAAATAGAAGCCGATGCCGCAGAAAATCCCATAGAGGATGATGGAGATGATGCCGGGGAAGAGCAGCCCGAACGAAAGCTCCTAAAACGTGAGCTTCGGGCGCAGGCGTTGAAGCGGTTGGAGGATTCTGCACGAACACTCAAAGATTACGAAAATCTTGTGGCGTGGTATGATTGGCTCGATGCCAACCGTCAGCGCAAAGAGCGATACCACGAGCTGTACCGGAGTGGTGACGATGTTCCCCTTGTCTACGGCGCATCCGAAGATGCTTTATGTTTCCCCGACACGCTGAACGATGTATTAAAGCGGCAGGAGCGCAAAGGCGATTTCATAGATACGATCTTTTACTGTCCATACGATATTCACGAGCTTGTGACGGATGCGGATATGTCTGTCATCCTGCGGGAGCTGAACGAGGATCACAAGCTCCTCCTGTTCCTGTCTGCTCTGCGGCAGTACAGCTCCGTCAAGATCGCCGCTATTCGTGGGCAGTCAGACCGCAACATCCGCAAGGTACGGAATACGATGCTCAAAAAGATACGAAAAAAGCTGCTTGCCGCACTTACCGAAAAAGTGCAGGCACAGCAGCCCTTGACCTTGCTTGAAAAAGAATTTCTGAGCGAAAATGGCGTGGATATTGAAAAATACACGAAAAAGTAGTATAATAGTAATATAATTGTGAATTATACGGGTTACAATATATAGTGGAGGGTTTTGACGATGAAAAACCTGTTTCAGCGCACCAGTTCACATTGGGTGCGATATAGTGAATATGAATGGAAAACAGCGGAGAACGGTATGCTGTACCTCACGCCTACCGCAACAGCACAGCCGGGTATTTACGACCCGCTGAGCGAATATCAACGGCTTATCCTGGATGCCATTGATATTGGTCGGATGGAATCGCAGAAGAAAACACAGCAGGAGATACAAAAGGCAATTCAACAGTTTGCGGTAAAATATGGCTTGCTTGGTCTTATGACAGCGCTGCCTACCACACCGAACTTTATGGATTATGAGGCTGTATATCTGCCGAAGAATCATTTTATCCGTGAGGAATCCATGTCCACGATGGACTATCTTGATTTGTTCTTTCCTTCTGTCAAGCCGGATGTGGTCAAGCATGGCGTGGAATCCATGTGGAATATAAGCAATGACCGTGCGATGATGGCACTTGCTTTGACTATGTCAACAGATAAGCCGATGGCGGTCAATATGAGCTTCCAGAGAGAATACGCCGAGCCTTATGAATGGATAAAGCAGCAATTCATTGATATTGCCTTTACCTATCTGACTTCCGTGCTGTTCTATGAGGATTATGATACGATGACTCCCGAACAGCGGCTCTTGATGCAGCAGGGTATGGAAGCCTTTGGCGGCAATGCGCCGACCTACCGTATCGCTCTGCTCGACAAGCCGACGATTGTATGGGATTTCCACTCCCTTATGCTTGGAATACAGATGATGTTCAGTTTTATGCTGACCGACACGGAGAAGCCCATCCGTATATGCAAGCATTGTTTGCAGACCTTTGTGGCAAGCAGACCGAGTGCGATCTTCTGCAGCCCGCAGTGCAAGAATAAGTATAATGTTTATAAGAGCAGAACGAAGGAAAAGAAGGAATGATGGGAAAGGAAACGAATTTATGATAGATAGATGGATTGCAGAAGCAACGGAATGCGATTTCAAGGTTGCTTTGGAAGTTAAAAAGCCGAAAAGCTGGCTCAAAAGTGTCAGTGCCTTTGCCAACGGTATCGGCGGCACACTCTTTTTCGGCATTGATAATGACAGAAACGTAATAGGCTTGGCTGACGCACAGACCGATGCAGAGACGATCAGCCGCTTGATTAAGGAACGTATCACGCCATATCCGAACTTTATCCTCGCTCCCGAACGGGATAATGGCAAGGATATTCTTGTGCTGTCCGTTTCCGCAGGACGCTCCACGCCCTATTATTACAAGGCAGACGGCATTACGGAAGCATATATCCGTATTGGCAACGAAAGCGTGATTGCCCCGTCGTATGTATTGAATCAGCTTCTTCTCAAGGGTATGAACCGCACTTATGATGCGCTGGATTCCGAGTACGATTTCAAAGACTATGCTTTTTCCAAGCTGCGTGAACGCTACAAGGCTTGGACGGGCAACAGTATGGAGGAAAAGCTGTTTGATTCCTTTGAAATGCGGGATGACCACGGCAAGCTGACCAACGCAGGCGCTTTACTTGCGGACGATGCTCCGATTAAGCACTCCCGTCTGTTCTGTACTCGTTGGAACGGTCTTGATAAAAGCGGCGGTATGGTGGATGCTCTCGACAGCGCAGAGTATTCCGGCAGCTTGATCATTCTGCTCAATGAAGGTGTGGGCTTCGTAAAGCGGAACATGAAAACTCGTTGGAAGAAAACCGCCAACTCCCGTATTGAAATGCCCGATTACTGTGAGCGAAGCGTTTTTGAAGCCCTTGTCAATGCGCTGATCCACCGTGATTATCTGATTTTGGGCAGCGAAGTCCATATCGACATTTACGATAACCGTCTTACCATTACTTCTCCCGGTGGTATGGCAGACGGCTCACGGATACAGGAACGAGATATTTCCAATATTTCTTCCACTCGTCGCAATCCCGTCCTTGCCGACGTTTTCGGCAGATTGGGCTATATGGAGCGTCAAGGCAGCGGATTTAAGAAGATCACAGAAGCTTACCGTGCCGCCCATAATTACCGTGACGAACTGGAGCCGAAGTTCTATTCCGATGCCAGTTCGTTCCAAGTTACACTGTATAATTTGAATTATGGAACAGACGAAAATGGAGTTGTTGGAGAGGAAAAAGTAGCGCTCAAACAGGAAAAAGTAGCGTTTGAAGCAAAAAAGGTAGCGTTTGAACGCTCCATTTCTGAATTAAAGCTCAACAAGCCTACCAAAGATAATATTCTGTCCTTGTTTGAGAGCTTTGGATATGATGTTCCTTTTTCCCGTGCGGATGTAATTGAATTATGTGGTTTAGCGCCGTCCTCCGCAGGCAAGATGTTGAGCAAGATAAAAGAATTTGACTTAATTGTGCCTGTAACCGAACAAGGCAGAGGAAAATACATTTTCATCGAAGCCAAAAAATAACGCAAGTATCAGTCACCCCCAAGGTGACTGATCACCCCACCCAAAAGATAATGCCCGTTATCAGCCATACAGCCGATAACGGGCATTCAACGAAGCATATACAAGTTCGGTCAAGATGATTTCCTCCGCACGGTTGCGGATGCTGTTCATGCGGCGCAAAATCCAAACTTCAAAGAAATCCAAACTTTTACTCATAACCTCAATGAATACAGTGTTTTGAGGGGAAAAAGTTTGGATTTCTTTTTGGACGTATACTTACAGGCCGCAGAAGCCAGACAATGTTCCATCGTTGTTTTTCCACTTTTTATTCGGAGATTTTTCTCTCTCCATCTCCAAAGTGGCAAGGGCGCTTGCTTTTTCTTCCGTTGTTATATCAAGATATTTCATTGTTGTTTCTAACTGCTCATGGCCAAGCAGAAAGCTGATCTGAACAATACTAATGCCATCCTCAAGCCAGTGGGATGCTTTCGCATGCCTGAATTGGTGGGCATGTGCGCCAAGTGGCACCTCTGGACATTTCTCATGGGCGATTTTCGCACACAGCTTAATCCGCTTATCAAGTGCGGGTTCAGAAAGCTTTGTTTTCCGTCCTCCCACACGGGAATAAAAAAGATATGCTTCCGGTTCTGGCTTCTCGCCATGGAATTCTTTCAGATATATACGGATATTTGCAACGGCACGCGGAAGAAGATACGCTGTCCTCATTTTTCCGCCTTTTCCCAAAAGTATAATGTAGGGCTTTGGCTCATCCAAATGGATATGGGATATCTTTATGGACCGTATCTCGTCAAGACGTCCTGCAGTGGCATAAAGCACAGTCAGAAATACAACGTCCCGTTTCCCTGTCCTTGTTGAGAGATCCGGCGCGGAGAGCATTGCCGCAACAGCATTCCGTGTAAGCCCACATACTTTCTTTTTGGTGCATTTTTGCCGTTTGATTTTTTTCGCTTCCTGATAAAGATATAAGTATTCGATATCTTTCTCTCCCAGATATTCAAGGAATACCCGCAGTGACCCCAACCGTACATTGCAGGTGTCCGCGCTGCACTGGCGGGTTTCTTTCAGCCAGAGTATCCATTTTTCAAGCCATGCCCTTTCAAAGCATTCCCGGCTGAAACAGTCGGGTTTTATATTCTCCGTTTCCAGAAATGAGAGGTATAAAACCAGGCTGTCCTTGTATGATTTCAAAGTGTGTCTGCTGTTTGTGAGGAAAGTTGGGGCATATGTATTTAAAAAGTCAGAAATAAAGTATGCGATTTTGGCAGATTCATCATTCTTTTTCATCGGGTACCTCCGGTATGATCTCATTGAAGCCGGTTTCCGTTTTTTCCCGAAGGATATCAGACATTCCCGGCACAATGGAATAATAGTATAACGTCGCGTTTATTTCGCTATGCCCCATGGATTTTGAAAGATAAAGGAGCTTTTCGCTGAACCCGAAGGCATCTTCCTCCCACCGGTTGATGTTTTCTACCGCATAATGATGCCTAAGTTCATACGCCACGGGCCTGTTGTTTTTGCCGTTTGCTTTTTCCCACAGCTTTCGGAATATATAGACCACCCATTGCCTGGAATAACCGTTGCCCATCGCATTCTCAAAAAAATATGTCCTCCCGGGATAAATTTTCTCCACTTCCCGGTCGTACTGTTTCAGCAGGTCTGTCATGCTGTCGTGGAGGGCCACATAATGCTGGGCGTATCCTTTTGTTTCATGAATGTTAAGAACCCCATGTACCAGGTCGACTTCGCTTCGTTTCAGTTTCCGGGCTTCTGTTGTCCGTATGCCGCTGCTGTATAGAAGCCTGAAAAATACAGGGCACGTCATTTTGGGGAGGAGAAATTTGGGAGAGGGCTTATAGGGGACTATGCTGTCGCATTCATGGAAAAAATTTTGCAGTTCTTCTCTTGTGAATGCATGTGGAACTCGGGTCCTTTTTTCTGCTTTCGGAACCGGCATAGGCAGGACGTCTGTCATCCTGCGCTTTTGAAGATAACTGATAAAGCTGCGGATTACCCCTGTCCGTGTAATACAGGAGGATTTTGTTTCTGCATCACGTTTCTGACACCACGCATCAACCATTTCCTGGCATAAGGCCCTGCCTGGGAAACGTTCCGCACAAAAACGGTCAAAGTACCTTAGATTTCGCGCCCTTACTTCACTCCAGGAACCAGACGATTCCTGGTAAAACACATACTTTTCTATAAGGTCAGCAAACCCGGATTGATAACTCACCATTGGAACACCTCGTATAATAAGTTTATAGCCAATCAAAACAGGCTATAGACTTATTCTTTTTGTGATATAGATGGCGGATAATT
>NZ_CALPDH010000046.1:0-29164 GCF_943193215.1 Acetatifactor aquisgranensis
AATAAGAGATGACTTAAGCCACCTGATAAACAGGTGGCTATTTTTGAAAGTCAAGGTACGGATGATTACCTACTTACCGTTGTAGTGAAAGTGGTACAGCCTTGCATGACTGTACTTAAACAAATCTGTTGAAGTTAGTATAACATGGTGCAATAGGAATAGCAAGAATAACTTAAATAAAAAAAGTTAAGATTTTCTTGAAAACCACTTGGCTTAACGGAATTTATTTAGTATTCTATATGCAACACTTAAACAAAAACAGTTAAACGTTGAAAGGAGGGAATATCTGAATGACAGAAAAATCATTTATGACGGTGGAGGAAGTGGCAGCGGAACTGCGTGTGTCAAAGTCAAAAGCCTATCAGATTGTAAGGGAACTGAACGCAGAAATGCAGAAACAGGGCTATCTGACGGTGGCAGGGCGTGTGAACGCTACATTTTTTCATAAAAGGTCAATACCCGTTTCTTGTTGACAATCAGTAAGTGGAGTGCATCGAATTCTTTAGCTGTTAATTCTATCTCCTGACTGCCGACACACACCGTTCTTTCTTCCAGGCAAAAATACAGATCACCTTCCCGGATTTCCAATAATGGTTGAACTGAACCATTCTGGAAACCGTGACATTTAGAAACAGTACATAGGAAAATATCGGGAAAATCACTCAGATTTTCTCTATTAAGAATATACTGCAATAAATCTTTCTGCTGCTCTGTATCAAGCAAAGCAAACAATTTTTCTCCAATTTGTCTGCCGGATTCAGATATATCCAATACGGCTAATTTCCCATGTCACCACCTCCTTCAAATCAACTTTATTTCAAGATTTTTACCATTATTTTGAATCTTCAACAAAATACATAATTCTCCGTATCAGCTCCGGAATATTGACCGGGGACACGAAATAGTCATTGATACCTTCATACCGGTATTCATATTTCGTGGTAAGGTCGTTGTTCTCGGTGAGGATAAAGAACGGCAGAAGCCGGACAGGGGGATTCTTCATTTGGAACATTCCCGCCACCCGCCGCAGCGCATGAAACAATTCCATTGCTGTACCGTCCGGCAGTTCCACATCACACAAAATCAGTTCTATTTCCTTATCCTCAAAAATCCGGCGCTTGGCTTCCCCAATCGAGGGAATCAGAATCAGGTCAAAGCCCTTTTGCAACATAGCAGCCCGCAGCACTCCGGCGCTGGTATCTTCCGCATGAACAAAGAGCAGCGTATGAAAAGTCGGGGCCTTTTCACCGGATAGCTGCCGGTAGGCGTATTCCACCAGCATATCCTGTAGCAGCATCCCTTTCATTTTGTCCATACACAGCGTCGCGCCCCGTTGCTTGGCCTCCTGTTCGTAGTCCTCTTTATCATGGCAGGACACCAGAATAAAAGGCAGCTCCTTGTCTGTGGCCCGCACCTCGTCCAGAAAGTCCATGCCGGAACCGTCCGGCAGGTCGAGATCACAGCAGATTACCAGAGGCATTTCCTCTTGGATGGCTGTCCGAGCTTTTTTCAGTGTGGAAGCCGTTTCTACCGGGTAGCCTCGCCGTTGTAAATATTTTTGCAGGCACCATATATAGGTGTCGCTGTCATCGATCAGCAGTATTTTTTTCATATGTCCTCACCCCCAATATTGATTTACTACAAGCATAAACTACAAATGTCCGAGGTGCCTTTGATTTCGACAGAAAAACAGGCTGAATTGTTACAAAGCTCGGACATTTCAAAATATTTTGTCAAGGGATAGCAAAAATCAGTGGAGCAGCTAATGAACCGCTCCACTGATTTTCCCAAACGTCCAATTTAACGCTTTTTTAGTTCGGCAATAGCACCATAATGTAAAATATCAAATTCATTAGGCGCAATATGTTCAAGGAGTGTTCTATGTTCTTGTTCCCACATAGAAATTTCTTTTTCGGTAAGCGAAGCACCAATTCCACGACACGCTTTCATTCTTCCATTCCAGCTTTCATGGGTGAATGGTATTCTTACAGTAAATTCTTCGTGATGTACAAGTTCAAAGTTTTCTTTATAGCAATCGGGTATGTCTATTTGATGTATCGTTTCTCCTGCACCACTCCAGTTAGGACTATATTTTAACACAAGTTTTTCACTTGCTCCCGCAATTTTATCCTCAAATGGAAGCCATGCCATATATAAAACAAGAATCTTTCCCTCTTTTTTAAGCATACGATAAAACTTAGGCATAACAATTTTATGGTTAAAATACCAAAAACATTGACAGGCTGTGATTACATCAAAAGAATTATCTGAAAAACTTATATCTTCTGTTGGCACAACGTAATAATCTATATCCATATCTTTTGAAAGGATTTTGGCTTGTTCAATTTGATTTCCTGAAATATCGGTAGCCCTCCACTTCGCCCCATACTGGTACATATTTCTGGGAAGCACCCCTGTCCCTGTTCCAACATCAAGGATAGATTGTCCGTCTATACATAATTTGCGGTCAACAATTTTTTGATAAAATTCTTTTGGATAAATATCACGGAACTTTACATAATCTAAAGAGGTTTTCCCCCAATCAAAAGGTTTTCCGTTATCTATATCTCTATCAGTTATCTTCATACTATGCCTCCATCAATTTCTTTTGCCCAACAACCGGAATTTTACTTTTTTCTTTTCTCTATCATAACCGATGACACAATCGCATATACAATCGCAACTATTACAACTCCTATTACTAAATAAACCAGCCAGACCGTTTGTAAAATTATATTAATTGTATTAATCAAAAATATAATTCCAATTAAAAGAAAGACAATCCCCGATTGTTTGTAGTGTGGTTTCTTATCCATGTTTTTTCTCTCCTGCTTTGATGCATAAATATATGCATTGTTAAACAAGAACCCTTTTTCATTAAACTGCAAGTAACTAAATACAAAACATATAATTGCTATTACACCCAATACAATCGCTCCAACTATATTTCCCATAGCATTAACCTACGTAAATCCCGATTTATAGTATTCGTTCCTATTTCTCAAAAACAACAAAACCACATTCGTAAGGATGGTCGCAATACACACTTTCTTGCTTATCAGTGCGGTATAGCATACTTTTCAGTATAATTAGAAAATCTCCACCACCCGATAAAATCATGTATTCTGCCAGAATAAATAGCAGTAATTGATTTGTCATTACAGAAACCACTGCTGCTCCACCGCCTAAAACTAATGTAGGCATAGCAGTTCCCAGCAAATATTGCCACTTTTCCAACGGTTCAGAGCAAGTACAGTATGGAGAAAAACTACTCCAAATAAATCCAAAATCAATCGAATGAAAATGATTTTTCGCAAAAAACCCCCAAGTGATGCCATGTATTAATTCATGTAAAATAGTTAGAGGAATAAAAAGAAACGCAGCTACAACAAATCCCAAAGAAATCTCCCCTAAATCAAAACCATTCACATTATAGTAAAACAAAAATGTTAAAGCTATAAATGGCAGCATACTCAAAGGTCCTAAAAAATTCGCTTGTCGAATATTGATAGTCATATTCTTAATTTTATATCCTTTTTGTTGCATTTCAGAGCTTATTTTTTCAAAGTCATTTTTACGTTTCAATTCTTTTTCTGTTAATTTTCTTTTATCGTCAGCCATAGATAATTCCTCCAAATTTTATACGCTTATTCCATTTCCCTGATTTGCTCAACAAGAGATTGCTTTTTCAGATTTCCAGTTGTGTAAGAAATCAAGGTAAACTGCACAATCAGCAGAATTGCTAAATATATCAATACGATCAACCACGGAAATGAATAATAAAAGTATGGATTCATCATTTTCACAACTATCTGTACGGATAGGAAGCCCAATCCAGTTCCCAAAACCACTGTTACAAGCGTAGCAAAAACTGAATAAATCAATCCCTCATAACACAGCATTTTGATCAGTTGCTTTTTACTCAAACCAATTGCCTGTAACATTCCAATTTCCTGCCTGCGGGACAGAAAGTTTGTGATTGTCGTATTGACAAGGTTGATGAAAGAAAAGCACACAACAATAACAGCCACGATCAACAATACCCCGAAAGAAAGTTGTTGAAGTCCGCTATAATAAGTGATACTTTCGTTTATGGTTTCCATAACCAAATCGCTGTTTCCGTCTATCCGTTGATTTAATGCGGCTTCAACCGTATCAAATTTTTCCATATCGGTAATTACGGAAATCGTACCTGTGCAATCTATCCCGGTCGCTTCATTCATAAGCTGCTCTGGAAGCGCAAAGCACTTTGAGAAGCCGGAGTAAGAATATTCATTTACAATGCCCATGACTGTATAGGTCTTTGTGCGAATTTGCCCGGATTCGGTTTTATAGTCCACTTCGACGGTATCACCCAACGAAGCCTCAATATCATAGAGATCGGCACGCTCTTGAAGCAAGACAATTCCATTGCCTGCCACCAGTTCATCATAATCAATCGTTCCCGCAATTCGCTCTTTCTCCAAATTCTGCTGCTCATCTCGGCAAAATCCCTGAATCCATTTTCCAGAATTGCCATTTACACGATATTCTGCGTCCGTGTAATACCAGCGTTTGATTCCTGTAACGCCATCAATAGATTCTACTGCATTTACAAAATCGGCATTTAGAAAATTCTTTTGCTGTAATCCAGACAAAGAAATACCGGCAGTGTCCCACGATTGATTTGCGTTGAGCTGGATGTTAAATTCACCGACAGGAAAAGCCCTGCCTCGCGCCTCTGAAACGCCATCATAGGAAACTAACATTGTCGAAATCAATACAACCAATACTCCGCCGAGTGAAAGAGAAAGTATTGTTAAAGTGGACTTTGCCTTTTGTCTGGACAGATTCATTTTAGCAAGTGAAGCAGGCGTTATTTTACGGTGCAACACGGAACTTTCTTTCATTTTCCCCTGATAATCGGAATATCGTAATGCTTCCAGCGGAGATACTGCCGCAGCTCTTTTTACAGGAGTATAAATAGCAATCATCACAATAATAAATGCAAAAAGGCCAACCCCGGCCGTCACACATAAAGCAGTCAGCCAGTACCAACCGGCAGGAACCAGAAAGTACCCAATCACATTTCCAATAACCAGCCCAATCGGGATAGCAATGGCCGCAAGTAATTTTCCCTCGCGGTAAACCATCTTTTTGATCTGTCGCTTTGTTGTTCCGATTGTACGAAGCTGTCCATAGTTACGGATACTGCCTGCTACTGAAATATAAAAAATTGAATAGATCACAATGCCGGAACCAATGAAAGTTATAAAACCGATCAAGAAGTAGAACAGCATATCACTTCCACGATTTTCGTCCTTTATGTTGAAATAAGTGGAACGGACAATCACATTATCATCGGAAATTTCTAATTGCTGTGCCAGAGTATTTGCATAGTTGGCGGCTTCTTCCTCGCTCATATTTTGAGCGCCTTTCAGCCCAATGTAAAAATCAATCATGCCCTCGTCGCCATACTGCTGTCTTACTAATTCTTTCGATATAATGGCTGTATAGCGTCCAATATCGCCGGTTTTCACATTTAAGATTCCCGTCAATTTGAAATCATGGGCAGTGCCGTCAGAAAAGGGGATTCGAATTGTCTGTCCCAATTCATTTGAATAGCCCAAACTATCCAAAAAGGATTCCTGTACTACAATTTCATCCTCCGAAGCTGGTAAATCTCCCGAATAGGGCATACTCTGGGATGTCAGCATATCTGCATTTGCATAAGTAAAATTCACGGTTGAATGGTTTACCTGTTCAGAAAATGCGTTAAAAAATTCCCCGACCCACGCAATTTCTTCCTGCTTGTATAGTTCCTGTCCCTGTTGTTCAGAAATCGCATGATACATAATCTGCGCTGTTTTTTGGTTGCGTTTCTGCGTTTCCTGCATAACCCCAAAGCCATAGAGGACAATAGCAGACAGCAATGCGCTGGCAAGTGCAATCGTCAAAACAATAAAGATATTTCTTTTTCGATTTGCTGATATACTGCGGTTTGATATGCGCTTTACTATGCCACTGGTATCATTTTCAAAAGGCCATGTCATAGTCTGCCACCTCCTTATTCCACAATTTGTTCCTATTCCATCGCCCGCATTTGTTCAATCAGGGATTGTTTTTTCTGTCTGCGGACTGTCCATACAGACAAAATCAGCTCCATTCCGAACAATACCAGAATGAACAGACCCATTTCCAAAACCGGGAATTTGTAAGGAACTACTTTTCCGGCAAAAGCTCCTACACTAAATTTGCTGCAAGCAAAGATGGAAGCCGGAAGCCCAACGATCAGCGTCGCCAATGTTGCAAAGAATGCATAGCACAGCCCCTCGCAGATATTCATTTTACATAGCTGCTTTTGGGTCAGTCCGATGGAACGCAAAACACTGTTTTCCTGTTTTCTGGACATTTGATTAGAGAGGGTCGTGTTAATTAGGTTGATAACGCCAAAGAGGAATACCAGCCATGAAAGTACCTCCATACTGCCAAATACAAAAGAATTTATATTTTTTTCATACTCAATTACAGTGTTAATATCATCTAATGCAATATCCGTATGAGCGGATATAATATTTTTTAATTCATCCCTCACATAATCCGCTTTTTGGGGATCACTTACAATGCTCCATGAATAATCGAAAGAGGTGATTTCCGGGTGCAGTTCATGGAACAATGCTTCCGGTGCAAATTCCAATACACCGTCAAAGTGATGTGTTCCATGTCCATTATCCAGATTATTGTTAAACACCCCGGATATAGTAACCGGAATGGTTGATTTCCCGGAGATAAGTTCAGCTGTTTCTCCGACACCTATATGTTCACGGTTACTTGTTGCCGAATCAATTAGGATGCTGTGTGTATCCGTCGGCATAGTGCCCTCTATCAATGAAGCTTCAACCTTAGAATAATTTTGATCAGTCAGTATATCACACATACCACCATATTCAATTCCGTTGACGTTATAATTTATATGAAGGCTTTGCCTTTTTGCAATCACATCGGTTACACCGTCAATAGACAAAATTTCCTGTTTGAGTTCCTCATTCAGTGGATTTCCTGCTGCCATGACTTCTTGTTCTGACAACTTTGAATCCAGATAAACCTTATAGTCACCATCCGGGAACTCTTGTCTTGCAAGCGCCTCTGGGGAGCGCAGCAAAACAATGGAGGATACCACAAGCAGGATAATTCCACCCAAACTCAATGAGGCTACAATAGCAACGGTCTTTTTGCGGTCACGCTTAAAATTCGCAATTCCCATTGAAACAGGATTGAGCTTGATATTCTTTTTCCGGCTGCGGATGTCTTTTTGCGCCGGGGTAAAACGGACGGCTTCAATGGGGGAAATCCCTGCCGCTATTTTCACCGGCTTACGGATGGAAACAGATACCATGATCCAACTGCTTATGAGTGTCAAAATAACCGTTGCCACATAGGAAACAGCATTAAATCCCTTGGAAAACAGGAGAAAACCGCCGCATACGCCCAGCACTGTACCAATCAGAATCCCGATACTGCCGAGTTTGTGTCCCTCCCGCTTTACAATCCGCTTGATTTGCTTTGGCGTCGCGCCAATCGTCCGAAGCTGCCCGTAGCTCTGGATTTTGTCATTGATGGAGATACGGAAGATACTCTGGATCACAATATAGCCGCCGATCAGAACAATAGCAATCACACCAACAATCGGTAAAAAATCAAAGGATTTAGAAGCATAAGCAAAATATTTGCTGTTCATTTTGGGCATAGAAAGCTGATATTCCTCCGCAATCTCCCTGCAATAAGAGGTCATCAGTTCTTCGTCCAACTGAACGCTGTTTTTGAAATGGACATAGGCGCGATACCCAGCCGGATCAAACCCTTTCCATTCTGTCAGGGCAGCGTTGGAAAGAATGATAGCGCAGGTATTCGCTTCTTTTTCATTTACGCTGTCCATAATGCCGGTAACGACATAATCGCCATGAAAACTCTCTGTATCTAAGGTCACAGTGTCCCCGATCTTGGCATTGTGTCCATAGGTGGAAAGAAAGTATTCGCTTACGACAACTTCATTTGCCTTTTGGGGCAGATTCCCCTCCAATAGCTTCATTTGGTCGCGCCCAATCTCCATCATTTCTGCGTCATTATATACATAAGAGGCATGATAGCCCTGTTCTGAAAGTTCCTCACCCAGCATATAGTAGCCGCCTACGCGCTCAAACTCCGGCACTCCTTTCAGGGTTTCAATGTCGTTTTCCTCCACGCCCAGCCAGACCGCCTCATAAGTATCGAGAACCTGATTGCGCTGCATTTGTGTCAGGGAAGTGGACACGATTCCCGTAAAGCAGATCAGAAACGCCGCCAGCGCAACGGCGATCACCACCATCAGATTCCGGCGCTTCTCGCTTTGTAAACTTTTCTTTGCCAGCTTCTTTGTAATGGCGCTGGTATCATTTTCAAAAGGCCATGTCATAGCCTGTCACCTCTTTATTCCACAATCTTTCCGTCCTCAATGCGGATAATCCGATCTGCAAGATGGGCTATGTCGTTATTGTGGGTAATCATCACAACAGTTTGCCGGAAATCCGCACTGGTGCGCTTGATAAGCCCCAGCACTTCGGCGCTGGTCTTGCTGTCAAGGTTGCCGGTCGGCTCGTCGGCCAGCACGATAGCCGGTTTGGTAATCAGGGCGCGGGCGATAGCCACACGCTGCTGCTGTCCGCCGGAAAGATTGTTCGGCATATTTTTCAGTTTATCTTCCAGTCCCAGCAGGTGAACGATCTCGTCCAAAAACTTCTGATCCACCGTGTCCCCGTCCAGCTCCACCGGCAGGACTATGTTCTCATACACATTCAGGATGGGAACAAGGTTATAGTTCTGGAAGATAAAACCGATGTTACGGCGGCGGAAGATGGTGAGCTGTTCGTCGTTCATTTTCGACAGCTCTTTGTCCCGGACAATCACATTGCCGGAAGTAGGGGTGTCCAGCCCGCCCATCATGTGAAGCAGGGTGGATTTGCCGCTGCCGGAGGTTCCCACAACGGCCACAAATTCACCTTCATTTACGGAGAAGTTCACACCGTCAAGGGCGCGGGTAATGTTCGGCTCTGCGCCATAATGCTTTTTCAGGTCAATCGTCTGTAAAATGCTCATATTCAAAACTCCTTTCAAGGCTTTCTGCCTGTTGATAAGGGTATTGTAAAACCCAAATGTCCGCGAAATGTTACAGCGGCCCAAAAAATTCATTGAAAATCGGGGTGAAATGTTACAACGCTCGAACATTTCAAAAATTTCTATGATAATTCCCGTATTTGATCTACCAGAGATTGTTTTTTTATCTGCCGGATTGCCAGATACGAGAAAAGCATTTGGACAGCAAGCATCAGTATAAAATAACTGAACATTTCAACTGTCGGAAAATGATAGCTTACTTTTCCCAAAATACTCATTGCACTAAAGACGGTGCAGAGAAGATATCCGATAAGAGTTCCGCATGATATGGAAAGAAGCAGCACCCCTAATGTATAGAACAAGCCCTCTATCAATAACATTTTTGAAAGCTGCTTACTGCTTAAACCAACCGCTTGCAGAACACCCAGTTCCCGCTTCCGTGTCAAGATGTTTGTTATCAGTGTGTTTAGCAGATTGATAATGCCAAAAACCCCGATAAACATAACAAAAATGTAAACTGGCATACGATAATTCAATAGTTTTTCGTTGTATGCCTCTGCCCAATCATTCAAGGTACTGACATAGAGGCTGGAAGTCGGTGGAATTATCTTTTGGATTTCATCTTTTGCAGCTGCCCATTTACTGTCATCTGTATCTACAATAAATTGATAATTGAGGTTTTCAACAGGAACGATCTTTGACAGCATTTCTAAAGGAATAAATAGCGTATCATATCCGCCATACGGGATATCAGCGTCCACAATTCCCATTACTTTTACTTCCAATGTTTGTCCGCCAACTTCAATCAGAAGTTCGTCCCCAATCGCTGCATCCCACCCAAAAGTTTCTTTCCACTGTGGGCCATTTTCAATAATAATGCCATTATTATTGAGTAGTTCCTGCAAATCTGCTGTACCATCAATCAAATATTCTTCAAGCAATTTTTGAGAGCTTGGCATATATGCGTCTGAAACAACCGGTTCAATATCTCCTGTTGGCATACGGACATTCAAAACGGTGCCCTGGTATTCTTTTATTTCTTCCACACCATCTATGTCCAAAATGGATTCTCTAAAATCTTCTGTGAGCAGATTTGATTTTTGGAGTTCTGAATATTGTTCGCTGTTATGTGCCTGCGGCCCGTAATCGCCTAATTCAAGGCGAATTTCTCCGTAAGGAAAACTCCTGCGCGCCATCGCTAAAGGATCAATGGAATTAAAATATGCAGAGCTTGCCATCAGCAAAATTCCACATACCCCTAACGACAGGATCGTTAAAGCGGTTTTCTTTCTGTTCCTTGCAAAATTAAGGAAAGCTAAATTTTTCGCGGATAGAGAATGATGCAACACTTTTGTACTGTTGGACATTACATCATTATTGCCCGCCATATAACAGACTGCTTCAACAGGCGTAACATGAGCAGCAATTTGGGCTGGCTTAATTACAGCAATCATAACGCATAGATACACAAACAGAGCTGTGACAGCGGCAATTACAAATACCATTAAAGTGTTCCAGCCTTGTGGGACAAGGACATACCCCGCTATTGCACCGGCTAATATTCCAATCGGAATACCAATTCCGGAAAGATGGAATCCCTCTCTAAAAACGATTTTTTTCATCTGTTTTCCAGTTGCCCCTATTGTCCGCAGTTTCCCATATTCTTTTGTTTTTCTGGCTATGGACACATAGAACAGACTGTAAATAACAAGGGTACAAGACAAAGCGATAATAATACTGATAAATGCTATTACAGCGATATATTGACTGCTTCTCTGTTCAATGAGAGAAAAATAATATGTTGAAAACTGCATTTGCTCCGGCTGTATTTCCAATTCTCTGCACAATGTTGATAATTCAGCTTGTATAGCGGCCTTAGACCAACCATCAGATTCATTCAAACGGATATAAGCGGAGTATGCCGGTTCGCTGAGCTTGTTTTCAATATAGGACTGCGACACGAATACGGAATAATTTGAATTTTCGACAGGCAAAATACCACATAAGGTATAATCTTTTTCTCCATCTCCCAGATTTAACGATATAGTATCGCCTATGGATTTGGACAATCCAGTTCTATCAAGAAACGCCTTTGTGATAGCAATTTCATTTGTGGATTTGGGCAATTCTCCCTCTAAATCAGGATATTTTGCTAATTTCATCAGCGTTTCGTCCATTGAACGAACGGTTAATTTGTAGTCCCCATAAGATACTAGACCCAACAAATGACTTACACCCACTTGAACCCTATCGTCGTTTACTAATTTCGTAATGGTATCATTATCGACTTCATTGATGATTGCTTGATAACGCCCAGCCGCATCATTTAATGATTTTCGCTGCGAAGCAAAAAAATACAAGGTCGTTGTCATTATCAAACAGGCAGCTAAGGCAATCGTAATGATAATGAGGATGTTTCTGCTTTTATCTGCTTTTAAGTTTCGTTTTGCCAACTTTTTTGTAATGGCGCTTGTATTGTTTTCAAAAGGCCATGTCATAGTTGTATCACCTCCATATTTGATAAGGGTATTGTAAAACCCAAATGTCCGCGAAATGTTACAGCGGCCAAAAAACTTTATTGAAAACCGGGGTGAAATGTTACAACGCTCGGACATTTCAAAATCAGTCTGCCATTTTGATCCGTTCTACCAATGAATTTCTGCACTGAATTTTTAGACAGATAGCAGAAATTATAATAGATGTTATTTTTAAGCAGACACCGTAAATCAGTAATGGAATAAAGGGAAAAGTATATTGAAAATAAGTTAATCCATTCGCAGACAATATCCGTACTAACAAATAGCCCATCAAGGTTCCTGCCACAACCGTAATAATCAAGCATGGAATAATCAGTAAGACGCTTTCATGTAGCAACATTTTCTTTATCTGCTTTTTTGTCATGCCGATAGACTCCAATATTCCAAATGCTTTTCTCCTTGTGCTGATACGACTAATCAAGGTGTTTGTCAGATTAAAAATGCTAAACATAATGACAAAGGCAGATACCCCATAAACTTGTACGCTGGTATTATGAATCGTATTTGCTGAAGATGCTTTTACCTCTTGTAAGGTTTCCATTACCAAATCAGGGTGTTGGGACAGTATTTCATTTAACTTGCTTTCTACTGATTTACCCACTTTTTCATATTCGGGTACGGACAAAGTTAAGGAAGCTGTTAAATCCATATCTCCCCACAACTTTTCTATGGTTTCTTTTGGAAGATAAAACCCCTCCTTCATACTTTTTTCGGAAGTACCGGCAATCAAAACATCTATGCTGTGTTCAGTTCCATCGAACCATCGTAATGTCACTTTTTCTCCTATTGACGGGCAAGTATGATAGACTTCGTTCTGTACGCTTGTCCCTAATATAACCATAGCGTCTTGTTTCACCAATGTTTCGTATGTCCAATGGACAGGAAGCGTTTTCAAAATTTCCTCCTGATTATCAGGCGTAATCGGAATAATGGGAATTTCTAATTGTTCATCGTGATACTCAATAATGGCTGCGGTTCTCTCCGTAGTATAAATCTCTTTGACTTCCGGGATTTGTTGCAATTCTTCCATGAGTTCCTGTGAAAAAGGCGTATCAACTTGATACTCCGAAATACCATACGGTTTGGGGTTGACTAATGTATTGTGGTTAATCGTAATATAATATTCTCCATCTTCCAAATTCCCCATTCTCGCAAAGGAATCTGGATTCCATGATGATATAAAAGTGGCTCCAACCATAAATAAAATCCCGCCGATTGCAAGCGAGGCAATCGTCAGATTGTGTTTTTTTCGATCCTGCTTTTCGCTCAATACGGCTAAAGAATACGGTGAAAGGCGAATATGATTTTTCCTGTTGCGCACTCTACTTTCTTTTAGTTCTGGATCGTTTCCAACATATTTTGTTGTTTCAATAGGGGAACTATTTGAAGCTATTTGTGCGGGCTTGTATACGGAAATTTGTACGATGATAATACCTAATATTATTGCAAAAATACTTGTGGCTATGGCATTGATAATCGTTATCCCATTCGGCTCTAATAAATATGCAAATATGATACCTACTGTAATACCGGCAGGTATTCCGAACAGGCAGAAACGATACCCCTCTTTACGAATCATCCGCTTAATCTGTTTTTCTGTCATGCCAATAGTTTTGAGCTGTCCAATCTGCGACACTTGATTTGATACCGAAAGGTAGAACACACTGTATATGACAATTCCGCTTGAAAATGCAATAAAAAGAGTAGCTAAAAGAACACCTCCCATTCCTGATCCACTAATAAGTGAGGAACAGAATTTGCTATTAAAATAAAGTTGGTTCCTGCTTATGTCTTGGGATAAAGCCAGACGATATACTGTATTCTCAAAATCAATAAGTCCCATTTCCGTGGCGCCATTTACACGAATCAAGGCACTATATGGAATATCAGATAATAACACACCCTGTTCTGCATACGCTGGGGAGACATAAAAGTAAAATGCTCCTGTTTCCACATTATCAGTAAAACCAGTAATGATGAAATCCTCTGTTTTACTCCCCGCCGTTGGTAAAGTGATAGTATCTCCTATATTTAGCTGATACCCCAGCTCTAACTGAACATTTTTATCAATTACAATTTCATTGTACTGTTCTGGACAGGTTCCACTGACTAATTCATAGGATTTTATAATTCCAAAACCAGCCGGCATATAAACCGCTTCAAATTTGATCCCATCCATCAGAAAACTATCACTATGCTTATAGGGTACAATATCTTCAAGATCAGGTTCTTTTTTCAGAACTTCTATCTGTTCTGCTGTAAGCCCCCCGATGGTAGCTTGCTGCATTTGATTCAAAATTTTTTGTTCACTAATTTTGCTGCCTTGTTGGAATAGGGAGATTCCCACAATCAAACTAATTGCCAGCGCAATCGTCAAGACATTAAAAAAGCAAAAAATACGATTTGAAGATACATTGCGTTTTGCTAATTTCTTTACAATGGCGCTTGTATCGTTTTCAAAAGGCCATGTCATAGTTGTATCACCATATTTGATAAGGCTATTGTAAAACCCAAATGTCCGCGAAATGTTACGGCGGCCAAAAAATTTCATCGAAAATCACGGTGAAATGTTACAACGCTCGGACATTTCAAAAAAATTTACGGCGGGCAGCCGGAAATAGCCGTCCGCCGCGTTCTATTTTGTCGGCAGCATAATGGAAAATTCCGAACCCCTGCCCGGCTCCGAAACTACTCTGATATAGCCGCCCTGCCGCGTTATGATCTTGCGGGCCAGATACAGGCCAATGCCCACGCCCTGTTGTTCGTGTACTTCTTCCTCACGATAGAAGCGCCGGAAAATGGCGGCCTGATTGCTTTCGGAAATGCCCTTGCCGGTGTCGGCCACTTTGATCTCCACATACATTTCCCACAGTACCACCGACACTGTGATTTTCCCGCCTGTCGGGGTGTACTTCACCGCATTGTCCAACAGGTTAAAGAGGGCTTCGGATGTCCACTTGCTGTCATGGGAAACGGCCAAATCCTCCGGGCAGTCCACGGACACGGCGATTTCTTTTTTCTCCGCTGCATATACAATCCCACTCATAGCCTGCGCTACGGTATCAAAAAGGTGGCCAGGTTTCTTATCCAACTGGATCACGCCCGTTTCCAGCCGGGAGGTTTTCACAAGGGCCTGAAAGAGAAAGTCCAGCTTATCCGTCTGGCTGCGGATTCCCCGGATAAAGTCAGTACGCTCCGCCTCGGTCATAGGCTTTTCCAGCAGGGTGTCCGTCGCCATTTTCAGGTTGCTTACCGGCGTTTTCACCTGATGGGAAATATCCGATACAAGGGCCTGTAACTCCTGCCGTTCCTCGTCCACCCGGCGGCGGTTCTCCTGCATGATCTGGTAAAGCCTTGCCAGCCGGTGTCCGATTCTGGCAAACTGGGTTTCGCTGTCCTCTGGCCGTTTTGGCGCTTCATTCCCGGCGATCATGTGGTCTAAAGTCTGGCACAGGTCAGCGGTAAACTGCGACAGCCGTTTTCCAAACGCCTGCGTCAGTACAAAAATCCCCACAAGGGCGCACAGCAGCAGCGCCCCGCCAGTCAGCAGCACCGCTGCCTGTTTTGTCACAAAAAACAGGGCTATGGTAATCCCGGACATGGAGAGGACAAGTCCCATTGCTATCCGGCCAAACAGCCGCTTTACCGAGAGGTTTTGAAACTTCATTTCGCCTCGCCTCCCGTCCACTGATAGCCCATGCCGTAAACGGTCTTGATGTAGGGCGTGCCGCCGTCGGATTCAATCTTGCTGCGAATCCGGCTGATGGAGGTTGTCAAGGTGTGTTCATCCACAAACTTCTCGTCTATATCCCACAGCTTTTCCAGAAGCTGCCCACGGGTCAGCACTTGCCGGGGATTTTTACGGAACAGGTTCAGCATTTTGTACTCCATCGGGGATAAGGTCAGGGGTTTGCCGTTTAGGGAAGCCGCCTGCTCCGAGAAGTCCAGAAACAGCCGCCCGTCGTCGTAAATGTCCTTGGCCGGTTTGTGGTGTTCCAGCATGGCGAACATGGCTTTGATTTTCCGCTGCAAGGCCCCGATCACAAAGGGCTTTGTGATGTAATCCACCGCGCCCACTTCATAGCCCCGTATCTGGTCGCTCTCCTGATCGTTGGCGGTCAGGAAGATTACAATGGTGTCCGGGTGCTGGGGCTTTATCAGCTTGCACAGTTCAAAACCATTCCCATCTGGCAGGTTGATGTCCAGCAGCACTAAATCAAATTCCCGCTGGCGCAGGACATCAGCTGCGGTTCTGGCATTTAGGGCAGAAGTCAAGCCGTACTCGTCTGCGGTCAGGTTATAGGCCAACATCTTATTCAAAAAACTGTCGTCCTCGACAATTAAAATCTGTTTCATATCCTCACTTCCTTTGCTTTTTGCAGATAGTATAACAGGCAAATGTCCGCGAAATGTTACAGCGGACAAAAAAATTAATTTTTTGCATTTCTTTGTTATAGCAGTTCAAAATAATAACTCTATTATAGGCAGTTATCAAAGGTTTATCAATGCGGCAACTGTAAACAAATTCTCTGCCAAAGACTCTTAAAACTACTGGCAAGCAATGCAATCTTCCGTAAGATTGCGTATTTAGCAGAAATCCCGTACCCGGAATTTCTGCTAAATGCTTGTTGGTGACATATCCCCAAACCCCTGAGATCATTGCCGTTGGCAATGGCTGCGCGTTCCGTTGGAACGCTGAAAAACAAAAGCGGAGAGAACCTATTATCGTGATTTTTGCGATTCCCTCTGCGGTTCCCGCCCGGTGGGAATGTCCAGCAAATGCTCCACATTCGCCCGGACATTATGGAGCTCCTTCATATCAGCCCTGGCCTGCTTGTAACTGGAACGCTTTGACCCGGAAGTGACGCATATGATTGTGTTTGATGTGCTTTCGAGGGAATCTCCCATAGGAGATAAAGGTGAACGGATGCGGCTGTTTCTGACAGAAGCCGGATATAAAAAAGCGTTGGAGAATCAGGGCAGGTCTTTCATCCGGATTCTGAATCATGCAAAAGTGTCGCAGGGGCATTTGAGGTATGACCGGCCAGACGGAGAACGGTAAAAAGGTTCTGTTACCTAACCAATGTATGCCTTTGAATATATACGAAAACATATGGATTTATAGACAGCGAAAGGTATCCGCTTCTTTATCTTCGCTGTATAATTTTGCAAAAAACATACAAACTATATTTTGACATATCTATTGACCTTTTAGGTATAAATATGGTAGTATGGAGGTGGAAGGAGTGGATACCTGTATGCTGAAGGAATATCTGGAAAAAAACTATGGTTATAACGAACCAATCTTCATAAATGAGATCCGGCTGGATGGGCTTAATGATAATGCGTTGCGCCAGTATTTCAAACGGATGCTCAGGTCAGGCGATTTGGCGCGTTTTGATACCGGGATTTATTATCTTCCCAAAGCATCACGGCTGCTGAAAAAAAGTTATTTAGATCCCATGAAAGTCATTATGCGCAAATATGTGCAAAGTACAACAGAAACCTATGGATACTTCGCCGGAGCCACTTTTGCCAATCAGATTGGTCTAACAACCCAGATGCCGGCAACGCTTGAGATTGTAACGTCAAAAGAATCGACAAAGGGGCGTACCGTTACCGTAGGCTCCCAGGCCGTCCGGCTGAAACGGCCCGCCACAACTATAACATCGGAAAATGCAGGACTGCTCCAATTTTTGGATGCCGTTTCCCAGGCAGAAAAATATTCCGAGCTTTCTGATTCTGATACTGGGATTCTTCTGAAAAACTATGCAAAGCAGCAAAATTACAGTAAGGAGCTTCTTTCCGGCGTGCTGCTTGGCATTACGGGTCCTACTGCAAAAAAACTGATTGAATGGGGAATTATTTATGAATTTACATCATGACCACGAAGCATTTAGTGAGCTTATCATCGCTGCTTCTAACGAACTGCATATACCTCCCGGAATCATTGAAAAAGATTATTATGTTACACTTGCGCTCCGGGAGCTGGCCTCCAGGGTAAAGGGAATGGTTTTTAAGGGCGGGACATCCCTGACAAAATGCTATCAGATATTGGAACGCTTTTCGGAAGATATTGATATTTCCTATGCAGCATCGGAAGGTGTTCCTGGCGAAAGCCGCAAGCGGCAGCTAAAAAAGGCGGTTGTTTCTTCCATAGAGTCTATGGGGTTCTCTGTTGCAAACATCGAAGAAACCCGCAGCCGGCGTAGTTATAACTGTTACAGAGCCAGTTATTCCAGCATCTATTCCTCGTTATTGGAATTAAAGCCGGAATTAGTCATTGAGACCTATATCGCCCTGTTGCCCTTTCCGACAGTAAGGTATGGAAGTAAATAATCTGGTCAGTTCGATGTTGCAAGACTATGCCTACATTTTGAAGGGACTTGTATATGATGAAAGTATGAAAGAGCCAGTGTCTGAAATTATCATTAAGATTCCTATGGAGATTCAATCGGAATTTGAAAACAAGTACAATATCAACGATTTGCTTATTGGTCATGTATCTATCGTTGGCATTTATAAAGGTATTGTAGGCGAAGAATTTATTACTTCAAATACATTTACTTATTTCCAAGAAACAGGTGCTCGCAAGGAAAAGCAGGAGGAAACTGCCAGCAAAATAATCAAAAGCAACACGCAGTCTGTATCACATAACACAAAAACAAAAAAGAGTGATGATGATTATCACTTTGTTGACACCTTGGCGATAATTCAAGATGTGGCATTCAAGCTGGAAGAAATCCCCGCTCCAAAGCTTCACTGGTGGAATCGCATTGGTGTTTGGTTGAGTAAACTGTGGAGGAAATAACTATGGATTGTACATTGTTTACATACCGTAATCTTGAGGAATTGAGGAAAATCCAAGAAGAAAGAGAAGTATTTGCCTTTATATTCGGAGAGACGAAGGATATGCTTGATTCATGTTCTGACGTTTGCATTGACATATCTGCCTTAGTTTATTTTCTGTTAAGCAACAAAAACAATATAGAACTGACATATATAAATTTTACAAGTATGGCGGAGGATACAGTTGTAATTGCAGAAGCGGCTATTGTGGAAAATGCCATAGAATTACTGCCTCTTTTGTTTTCTGGTCATAAATGCTATTTTGAAGAAGATGATGAAAGGAATTCCAGCACTGAGGAAAAGCACGAATTTAAGCCATATCCCAGGCAAAAGATATATAAATACAATAATATGCAGGATTTGGACATAATTATTCGATACGCAGAAACGAATGACATTCCAATTTCAACTTTTTCTCAGGCAGGCGGTGAACTGCGAAAAGTATTTGAACAGTTCAATAACTCTTCCAAATTGGCTATATTGGATTTGACTTCAGTTTCATATGCAATTGAGGACAACAAAGCTCTGATTTATGCACTTGAACAATTTCTTAGCATTATGCCAAATATCAGGGTTATTGCACAAACTGTTCAGATTGATGTGCTGCTAAAATATTTTCCACTGTTTTTGGATGGACAGGAACCTGTCTGTAAATTGCTTCCTGATTTATCCAGTTTAGGAGAAAAAGAACCTGAAGAAAATAAACTTACAAAAGTTACAGACTTAAGTGCCGGGGCTTTTGACACATTCATCGATACATTCAATCATAATTTGATTGGACATAAATATTTTAAAGATAGACTGCGGTATGCTCTAAAGAATTTTATTTTTCTAAACAAAGCAAAGGAACAGAAAATTCTTTCGATTTTCCTGTTTGGCCCATCTGGTATCGGAAAAACTGAGGTTGCAAGACTTATTGCGAGCGGGCTTCAAAATGATTGTTATTTAGCCAAAATCAATTTCCAGAATTATAGTAGTCAAGATGCATTAAATAGTTTGATTGGGAGTCCGGCAGGTTATGTTGGCTGTAATCATGGGGAATTAAGTGAGAAAATCAAAAAGAGCAAAGTAGGTGTACTGCTTTGCGATGAATTTGAAAAGACTACTCGCCCGGTTTTATCTTTCTTTCTGGAGTTGCTGGAAGAGGGTCGTTTCACAGATTCCATGACAAGAGAGTATGACATGAATGGATATGTTATTATCTTTACTTCGAATCTTATCAGCGAAGCAGAATATAAGAAAGCTATTCTTCCTGAGCTTCAGACACGTATTGATTTAGTATGCGAATTTGAAGAGCCTACAATGGCAGAGAAGACAGCCTTTTTGGATTTGCTACTGGAGAAAGCAAAAATTAAGTATTCTGAGCAATTTACAGAGATCGAAATGAGTGAAGATGAGAAAAAGCAGTTATATGCCTTTGAGTATTCGTCTATTTCGGCATTGAGGGATATCAAGCGAGTGTTTAACAACCGCCTCATGGATTACTTTACAGAAAAAGGTGTTTTGCGATAATAAGTATTGATAGTTCACATACGATTCAATGTCTCTTGACATTAAAAACACTACCATTTCGAAATGGGAGAAAAATATTCTGCAGCTACGAGGAGACTTGTAGCTGTTATTTGATTTAATTTAGGCATATTCTTATTCTTTTACTATATATAGCTTCTTTTCGTTGACTGATTCCATATCTTGTGCTACACTTCCCATGTAATTGATTTTTGTGCGAATCCTTTTTAGGGAGATACAGTCAGAAACGCCTGTATGCGGTATCGGTTCCGCATTGCACACGCTGTTAAGTTTGTATGAATGTGCCAGCAGTATCACTACGCCCTGTAAGTGATATACCGCTGGTTTTTATTTTGGAAAATTTATAATCTCTATTCAGAGCAGGAATGACGCTGGTTCACAGGAAACTGTGGACGCCGGAAATATCAGTGAGGTCATTCCTGTTTTTTTGCTGTCCGGAAGCCGGAGGGCTTATAAGGATAGAAAATATTGACAAGGAAGAAAGGAAGGTGGAGAACGATTGCAGAAAGTAAGATGGCTGGATCAGGACTGCAACAAATGCGGCAGGCAGTTAAACAGCTGGGATGCTCGGTTATCAAAGACTCTGGCATATAAATATCCCTGCTGTGAATCCTGTATCGCCGGGGAATATGATATGTCAGCGGAGAGGCTGCGGGACCGTATGGAAGACTATTTCAGGATGCGCCCCTGCCAGGGGCTGTAGGGAGGAATTAAGATGAAAGAAGATTATAAGGAATATAACCTGTTGACAAAACGGCTGCTGGAAGAAGGATACTCGGCGGAGCATCATCCGGATCATGTGCGGGTTGACGTTCCCATGTGGCAGGAGAAAACCCTTGATAATTATGATGGAGGGTTTACCTATGAACGCTGGTGGATCTTTGAACAGACTTTCAAGCCCCCCTGCGGCCTGCAGTGCAAAGGGCTCCAGTGCCACAGCAACATGAGTTACATGGGAATCGAGTGGACTTTTGAAAATGATATGGCTACCATCCGCTGTCCTTATGAAAAGAAAGAGTGTAAGCTGAAACATGAATATCTTCAGGAGAACAAGGTACTCAGATATGAGTGTGAGGTTCATATGGCCGAAGAAGAATATTTCTATGAAGGAAGTGTAGAGCATATCTTAAAACTGCATGATGATGAGATACGGAGACAGGAGATCAGTTTTGGACTGCAGAGGAAGGGGCGCGTCTGCCGGGAGCATATGAGGTTCAACCGGGATACACTGGAATGGGAGATGAATTATGACCCGTATTACTGCGGATTAAGCAGATGTGCAGGGATGTGTCCGGTTCTGGGGCATGAACTGGATAAGAAAAGAGGGAATGTATTTTATCCATATCTGCAGCATCCATATCTGCAAATCGGCTCTTTGGATGTAATGGGGGAACTGGCAATCAATCTGATTTCGATCAGCTGCCGTATTTGCCACGCCCCCCGGCAGGCCCTGCACGAACAGGGCGGGGCTGTTACAGGCTGCGGATAGCGTCGCCGCATCATAGCCCCGCATACGCCGCCGCTTTGCCAGAGCAGCGCACGCTGCAGGAACTCTCCCCAAGTCTTTAGGGAGCCGTGAAGAAGTACCATTATGATCTGCGCCATCGTCGCGTCCGGCCTGCCACAGCCGGTTTCGTGGGTTGCGTTTACCGCTCGGACATCCTGGATTCATCACCTCCTTAGGCCGCCTGTCACCGCGCCACCCCATCTGCCGCTCGGAACACAGAATGAAGTACCTGTACGAAATGTTCGCAAATCCCCGCAGCAGCTTATCCATGCCATCCCACAGACTGTCCAGACGGGTGCGAAGGTCGTCCACGTCGGCAGCGTAAATACTCCCGGTCGCATGGTTTTTCAGTCTGACCTCGCCCCATTCCTGGCTGTCTAAAAATTTCTGGTAGCCGGCATCCGTAAGGAACAGGCGCATCTTGTCGCCTTTATCCCCGACAGGGGCATTACCTGAAAGCACGTCAAAGACAATCATGTGCTTTACTTCCGGGTCAAAGCGTTCCAGGGCCATGATGTCATGCCCCTTCAATTTCTCCGCACCGGATTTCTGCCTGGCCTCTGCCAGTAGTTCCCCCATCGTCTTAGGTCCTGCCGGAATCCGGTAGTTTTTCCGAATATCCTGAATGAGCGCCAGACAGTCTTTTTCCGGCATGGCGTCCAGCTTTCGCATAAGCTCCGCCGCCGTTTTCCTCTTTACCGGGTCCGGTATATAGGGGAGGCACATGCGCAGCTCATAAGTGACACCTGATTTCCCATAGCCTTCCGTCTGGAAGATCAGGCGCTTTTCCATTTCGTTCAGTTCCATGTGAATCTCCTTTCGCCTGAAAATGGATATGAAAAAAGGGCGTCCACCTATAAAAGTGAAACGCCCACAGCAATCAGCGGCCAGGCAATACACCGGACCGCTGGCGTTATTAAATTTTGTCGTTAATGAAACAGCCTCCCTTTTTTCGATATTTTTCTCGTCAGATTTCAACTTGGAAAAGGAATTGAATAAATGACGGCAAACGCTCAAACCCCTTGAAAATAAAGGCTTTTTCCGTTTGTCGTTATTATACCGTAATGGCACAGCGCGGTTTCGCTTTTAATCAACATGGGATTTTCGGTACTGGCGATTGGGGAGCGCATGGGGCATGAAGCGGAGAAGATTACATACCGATACGCACACTTATTCCCTACAGTTCGGACTGAAATGGCGGAAAGGCTGGAAATGGAGCGAATGACAAAGGAGGACTAAAAAAATGGATAAGGCACTTGATTATAAAGGAAGATGGCGCAATCATACAGTGGCGTTCCGGGTATCGGACGAAGAAGCAAAACTGTTAAATGATTTAGTGGCGTTATCGGGGTTGACAAAACAGGACTATATCACAAGGCGGCTCTTGTGTCGAGATGTGGTGGTACAGGGCAATCCGAGGGTGTATAAGGCTCTGAAAAACCAGATGGCGGCAATCCATGAGGAATTGAAGCGCATGGAGCGCATAAGCCCGGACAATGACGAACTGCTCTACACACTACAAGTTATTGCAATCACGTTGGACGGTCTGAAAGGAGAAGATGAATGACAGGAAAAAGAAAAACGACTGCTTCCGTATCATCTGTTGGCGCAGATGGGAAACAGCCGATTATGAAAAATCACACTGAAATTATAGCAAATGAAACAGCAAAAAACAATCTGCAAGCCACTGATTTTTGTGGCTTTGACACAAATAACTGCAAAAGCCCGGAGAAATCCGGGTGCAGTTTGCAGACGATTTCCATGACAGAATTATATGACACTCTTTACCCGCCGAGGTCGCCGGTTGTAGATGGTTTTCTGTACGGCGGAACATATCTTTTCGTAGGTGCGCCAAAGGTGGGGAAATCCTTTTTTATGGGGCAGCTTGCCTATCATATAGCAATGGGGATTCCCCTGTGGGATTATCCCGTCCGTAAAGGAACGGTCTTGTATCTGGCTTTGGAAGATGATTACGCAAGGCTTCAGCGGCGGCTTTCACAAATGTTTGGCATAGAGAGCGCAGACAATCTCTATTTTGCGACACAGGCAAAGACACTGAAGGAAGGCTTGGACGGTGAATTAGAGGAGTTTGTGAAACAACATACAGACGCAAGGCTGATTATCATTGACACACTGCAAAAGGTGAGGGAAGTCGGCGGGGAAACGTTCAGCTACTCGAATGATTATGAGATTGTAACAAAGCTGAAAGCATTTAGTGATAAATATGGTATCTGTCTGTTAGTGGTACACCATACCCGCAAGATGGAATCCGGTGATAGCTTTGATATGATTTCCGGCACAAACGGATTGCTTGGGGCGGCTGATGGGGCGTTTATTATGCAGAAGAAAAAACGGACGGACAACACGGCGGTTCTGGATATTGTGGGGCGTGACCAGCCAGACCAGGAACTGACAATCGAGTTTGACCGGGAGCGTTGTATCTGGAAATTTAAAAAGGCAGAAACGGAACTTTGGAAACAGCCGCCGAACCCACTTCTGGAAGCCATTAACGAATTTCTGGCGGAAGGCAGACCAGAGTGGGAAGGAACGGCAACAGAACTTCTGAAACAGTTGCCGGATATGCAGTTATCGGCAAATGTGCTTTCCAGAAGATTAAATGTGGTAAACAGCCAGCTATTAAATGACTATGGTATTTTCTATGACAATAAACGGGGGCATGAGAGAAGAATCATTTTAAAGCGGCTGGAACGGAACGAATAAAAAGCGACGATATGCGTCGGTTGCGACGGTATTTCAGATAGCGGGGCGGTATAGAAAATACCGTCGCTATCGACGCAAACCGACGCAGAAAGGGATATAAAATGAAAAATGTGCAGATACCTTATGATTTGTTTATGGCGTTGCTCCGGTATCATCTGGTGGAAGATGGTTCTTGTGCTGATGAAATCCGGCGAGGGCTGGAAAAGAAACTGGATTCTATGGTGCGCCATGAACTGTACGCAAAATATAAGACAGCACCAACGGAAGAAGAAAGAGAAAAAGCCAGAAAAGAATATCTGGATAAGCGGGGAGTGCCGGACAGCTTCCGCTGGTAGTTTTTCCTTCGGCGATAATTAACAGGGGCGTGTCACGCCCCCTGTCTATTAGTTGACAAGGAAAAATGAAGGATTGCCATACGGAATGAAGTGCCGGACAATGTGGCACTGACAGCGGCAGTAAAAGGGCTGGAACAGCCGCCCGTCCGTAAGGACGGTATGCTATCCGAAGGATAGCTTGCCCCCGGCAGGGCGCAAAACCTGCTTGCAGGTTGCATTTTTGTTGGCGTAGCTGACAAAAGTGCTTTTGCGTTACTTTCGCAGAAAGTAACAAAGGAGGGGCTTCGCCCCGATACTTCCCGGACTTCTAATGTTCGGGAAGGTTCTTCTATTTTGTGCCGTATCCGGCACTGATTACCCTTAAAGGGGAGAAAGGACAGAGTGATTGAAACGAACAATTAGCTTTACTACAGGGAAAGGCTCGGTCAACCATAACAGCAGAAAATTTCATGCAACTAATATTGACCCGGAACGCAGCCACTTAAATATAGAATATTTTAATCAAAATATCAAAGACGTATATCACGAATTATTTGATGAAGCACTTGCCCGGTACAATGAAAAACAAACCCGGAATGACCGCCGGATTGACGATTATTACGAGAAAATATTATCCGGCAAACAGGAAAAGCCGTTTTATGAGATTGTTGTGCAGATAGGCGATAAAGATAATATGGGGGCAAAAACAGAGGACGGACAGCTTGCCGGAAAGATATTGGACGAGTATATGAAAGGATTCCAGAAACGTAACCCAACACTTAAAGTGTTCAGTGCCTATTTACATATGGATGAAGCAACGCCACATCTACATATAGATTTCATTCCTTATGTCACTGGAAGCAAGCGGGGGCTTGAAACGAGGGTATCACTGAAAAAAGCACTGGAGGCACTTGGATTTAAGGGCGGTACAAGAAGTGAAACGGAACGGAATCAATGGTATGCTCATGAGAAAGAACAGCTTTCCGAACTTATGCTGAATCATGGAATCGAATGGGAGAAAAAGGGAACACACGAAAAACATTTGTCTGTATTGGACTTTAAAAAACAGGAACGGTCAAAGGAAGTTGAAGAACTGGAAAAGAAGAAAACGGAATTGCAATCAGAAAATCAATCCTATGAGGAAATCAACGAAAATCTAAAAGGGCAGTTGAGCGAATTAGATGATGAAGTCCGTTCCATGCAAAACGGCATGGAGAAATCAAAAAAGGAAGCAGAAAGCGCAAGGAAACAGGCGGACAAATACCAGAAGCGTATGCAGGAACTCGCCCCAATGGTGAAGGATATGGAACATATGGCGGCAAAGTTTTCAGACAATCCAGAACAGGTGCTTCCAGAAGCCGGGAGCATAGAAAGCGGAAAGTCATACCGGGAGAAGAAAGCAAAGCCGCTGATGGAGAAGATTGTAAAGGTATTACGTTCTGTTTATGCGTCCTATCTGGACGTTTCCAGAAAGTTTGATAAGTTGCAACTGTCTTATAATCGGACTGTGGAAAAGGCAAATAATCTATCTGACCGTTTCCATGAAATTTATACAGAGAATCAGGAATTAAAAGAAATCGTCCGGGATTATGAATGTGTAAAGGCGGTGCTTGGAAAGGAGAAAGTGTCTGGCATTGTTCAGATGGAGAAACAAAGAGAACTGCTGTTGAAGGAGCAAAAGCGGGTAGCAAGAAGAAAACAGAATCGAGAAGCCCGGTGATAGCCGGAGGGCTGCTTAAAGCCCTCTTGGGTGTCATACAGCGAAGCCCTGCCAGTTTGTCAAGGGCGGCGATAGCCGTTTATTTACCCTTGACAGACTGGCGGGGCTTTGCTATTTAGCGGAAGGCTCATGCTCCCTGATGCCTAAATCTCCTTGAAAAATGTCAATCATGATTCTTGCGCCTAAGCGAAAACCGTCAATAAACATTTCTGAAAATTCATAGGGGATAACGTCAAGCTGTTCGTCCATGATTTCAATGAATTTCTTATCCAGAGGTGGATTCACTTTGCTTAAAGTTTCGATGAAGTCATCATAGTGTTGGTAGTGTTCTTGATAAATTTTTCGGTATTCTTCACTTCTGGGAGAATATTGCTCTGCCGGGAAAATCTTGCCCTCATACAGTTCTGACAATATGCTTTTCATAAATGCTCTCCTTTTACTAAAATACAATATTTGACACATAGTGAATGTCAATTCTTTTATAGTTTAGCATATAATAGAGAAAATGACAATCACTAAATGTCAAATAGGAGAGGATTTATGTATAAGAATAAGGCGGCTGATGGTGAAAACAATATATGCGGGCAGAAAGTAAAGGAAATCCGGGAGCGGCTTCCAGAGAAAACTTCACAGAGGAAGCTGGCGGATATGTTACAAATGGCGGGGCTGGATATAGATAAAAATGCTGTGCAAAGGATTGAGAGTGGCAAAAGGTTTGTGACGGATATTGAGTTGAAGGTTATTGCAAAGGTGTTGGGGGTGAGTTATCAGGAGTTGTTGGATAATTGTTAAGGGTAATATGTTACGCAATGGGCTCTTTGTAAGGCTGATTTTATAAGGCTTTTAGACAATTGAGATGGTATAGGTGATATTTTTATATCTAAACTGTTAATAAATGCTTTTAGGTCATAACAGGAGCTGGTATCGTTTTTTAAATGAAATTGGTTGCGACAGTTAATTTTTATAGATACAGATTGGTAAAATATGGATGTAGCAATACACTATTATCAGAAAAATTGTAATATATTGTATAATTAAAAGAAATTAGGGAGAGGGTTATGCTTAGAGATATATTGATGTCGGTATCTAAAAAAATGCAAATTGATTTTGAGGGGATAACAAGTATAATACAGCATAATGGTGAAAAGGGAACAGCAAGAGAAAATATACTTGAAGAATATTTAAAAAGTTATATACCTGAAAAGTACAGTTTTTCAAAAGGCACAATAGTGGATTGTAAAGATGTACAAAGTCGGCAGGTAGATATAATTATTCATGATAAGTTTTTAACGCCATATCTCGTAGATATGGATAATACTAAAATTGTACCAATTGAAAGTGTTTATGGAGTTGTCGAAGTTAAGTCAACTTTAACAAAGGAAGAATTGAGAAAATGTGTAAAAAATATTGAAAGCGTGAGAAAACTTGAAAAAAAGACGATTTCTGATTTCTCTTTTCCAACGGCAGGATTGGTATTTGCATATGATTCAGATGCGTCTTTAGAAACAGTGTATAAAAATCTTAATGAAATTTCAGCAGATGTGGAAGTTGACAAGAGAATAAGCTGTGTATGTGTGTTAAATAAAGGAATTATATTGCCAGTAGAAAAGAATGGAATGACAAATGTATCATTGTTACCAAGTGATAATACTATATATGGAATATTTAATAATGCAAATGATGCGCTACTTTTGTTTTATTTAATTTTAACTCAAATTTTAAATAGCATAACTATATTTCCGCCAGATATGGTTGCATATGCTCAGAGTACAGATATATTGGATACATCTTTTTCAATTCCTGCTGATTATGTACCAGATGATGGTACAATTAGCATTATGGATAAAATGGTTAGTATATCTGAAATAAAAAATTTAAGGGACTACGGAACCAAATTTTTAAGTGGAAAATTGAGAAAGGAGGATTTTTTAGAGTATGCATTTGAAACCTGTATACAGAATTTATTGTTAGTACATAAATCATTAGATTTAGTACCAGGAAATTCTACATTGGATTTTTTTGGAGTTCCAATAAATAATAAGGTAATAATCAATGCTTATAAGATTTTTAGGCGTAGTGGTGAAATAACACCAAATGAAAAAAAGATAGTTGATGATTTGGAAAATCTTATGTATACTATATACGATAATCATAGGGGTGAAATGTTAAAAAATAATAGTTAAAATAAGATTTTTGATAGTTGTTTGTATGGCAACATTTTGTCAACAGAAAATCAGCAAGCCAGAATAATTGGTGTAATTGAAGTAAAAAACGGTGTGAATTTGCATAAAACTTAAATAAATATAGTTAAGAGTAACATAGAACACGCCGAGTTCGAGTAACGGATAAAATCCCGGAAATGCTGATAAAATGGGCGTTTCCGGGATTGCTTTATCTCTGCGGCTTCCCCCATGGCCTTTGCCATATTCCCAAAGCGTCACTACAGGCATAGGAACTTTGAATACTATTTTTCGAACTGCCCTTAACGACAGCCTTGTTCCCCTTTGAAAAACGTGTACACGCTCATAGACAGGCTTGTGGAAACTTGTCCATGTTTTTATAGCCTTGCCGGACATAGAGCGTGTACACGGATTTTATGGCCTTGCGCAGATTTATTTTTTCCCGCCACTCTTCTTTCTTACAAGGAAAAAGGCGGCTGACAGCGCAACTGCCACAATCACTATCGGGACAGGAACCATGACTCCCATAGAGGATGATTCCGTTCTGTCGCTGTTCTCCGCTTTCTTCTCCTGCTCTACCGCCTGTTGGATTTCCTTTTTATCGCTTTCATCCAATTCGTTCAGGATTTCCTCTATCTCTTCACTTTCCTGGGGTGTCAGGCTTTCGGCTTCGGAAC
>NZ_CALPDH010000047.1:0-28708 GCF_943193215.1 Acetatifactor aquisgranensis
CTTCAGCTATTCATCAGATATGACTTTGTAACTTATTAACTGTATAGCTCTTGTGGCTATATCATCATTATACTAGGGAGGCGGCGAATGGGGGCTGGAATTTCTGCCGGAAAGATTCAGAGGGCTGATAGAGACGGCGCTTTCGTGCTATAGAGACGGTACAGAGATGGCGGCGCAGGCAGCAGAGGAAGAATGCTTCGCCGATTATGTGTTGACTGAAATACGGAAAATCCTGGGAGAAAGGGCAGAGGCATGAAGAAGATTTCGCTAGAGGAACTGCAGAGGGAGAGCCGGACGGATTCTTATCCGGAACAGTACCGCTATATCTGCGGCCGGATGGAAAGCGGAAGGATCATGCCGGTGAAAAGTTCTCCGCTGAACGGGAAGAAGCCCGCCCTCCATACGAGCTACTGGCTTGTGGAAGAGAAGCCGGATTACGGGGAGGAGACGGAGGAGCTGCAGTTTCGGACAGTGCCTGGGATTCGGACGGATTATTATCTGAAGCACCTGGATGTGTACCGGGAAGAGCGGAAGTGGGTGCGGCTTTTGAACCGCTTTTTCCTGGAGCAGAGGGGAGCGGGCGGGGAGGGGCCGGCCTATGTCTCTTTGAACGAGAGGAGCTTTCAGATATGGGGGCGGGAGAAGTTTCTGCAGAGGGAGCAGGGGAGGAAGATTCTGGCCCACTGCGGAATCGGTATGGAGGAGCTGCGCGTCTATCAGACTACGGAGCCGCTGGCCTATTATTCCGGTACCCGGCGCGTGCCCCAGACGGTTTTGATTCTGGAGAATAAGGATACGTTCTATACCATGCGCAGATGGCTGATGGGTGGATTCGCCTTATCCGGCGAAGACGGCGGAAAAGAAGAAAGCGTGGATGCTGCCAGTTCCCCCGGAAAGATTTTCGGCAGGGAAATCGGAACGGTCATCTACGGCGCGGGAAAAGGCATCCTCCGCTCCTTTGAGGATTTTCAGTTCTGTGTGGAACCCCATATCAATCATCCGAACAATGAGATACTGTATTTCGGCGATTTGGATTATGAGGGCATCGGCATCTATGAGCGGCTGGCGGCTCTTTTTTCTATGGGGAAGGAAGAGACAGGGAATGGGAAGTCTGGCGATAACGGGGAAGAGATGCCGGAGGCTGTAGAAGAGCCGGCTGGCTGTGTGGGAGAGGAAGAAGCTTTTCCCGCGGCGCAGGCGGGAGAATGCAGCTGCCTGCATGAGATAAAGCCTTTCATCCAGGCCTACGAAAAAATGATAGAAAAAACACGGGAATACGGAAGAGACTTTCTGCCGGAGATGAGCGAGAACCAGAACCACAGCCTTTCCGGCCTGTTCTTCCGGTATTTTTCTGAGGAGACGAAAGCGGCCATGAGGGAGCTTCTGGAGGCCGGGAAGTACATCCCCCAGGAGATTGTGACGATTACGGACTATTGAGGGGTCAGAACCAATGCAATATGAATTCTTAAAGCACTTCCCCAGGCGGATGAAGCATGTGGGAGCCTATGCGCTTCTGTTTGCGAACAGCAGCCAGAAGACTATCTGGAAGCAGTACGGTTTCCTGAAACTGGACGAGCAGTTCAACGTGATTTTCGCCGTGCTGCTATATCTCATGGAGCAGTCCCTGAAGGAGGAGAACTGCACCATCGATGACGTCGGCGCCTATCTGGACAGCCTGAACATGCGGTATTTTGAGAAAAACATGAGCTATGAGGACTGCAAGAATCTGGGGGATTTCATCATCAATGTGGTGCTTTCCAATGAGGGGAAGGCAATGTATTTTGAGGGATATGACTTCGGGCAGCGGGAATACCAGGCCATGAACGTGAGCTATGTGGCCAACAAGATCGTCTACCTGGATTCGGAGGTGCGCAGGACTTCCTATTATCTCACGGAGGACGGCTACAATCTGCTGCTGTCCACGCTGGAAATCGAGAGCAACCTGAAAATCACCATCCACGAGATGATTTTCAAGATGCATCTGGAGAAACAGAGCTACGACAAGGCAGTGGACGATATCAAAAATGTATTCAACCTGATGCGCATCCAGCTGCAGAGGATTGAGGAAGCCATGGGCCGGATTCGCAGGAACGCCCTGAATTATTCGGTGGCGGACTACGAGTTTGTATTAGAAGCGAACCTGGACACCATCAGCGACACCAAGCAGAAGTTCCTGAGTTACCGGGAACTGGTGAAGACCAGGGCCAGGGAGCTGGAGGAGATGAACCTGAACGTCCGGCGGCTGGATGAAAAGGAAGAGGAGAAGCTGCGGAACCTGGGTATCATCGAAAGCTATCTGAACCGGGCCATCGATGAGCACCAGAAGATTCTGAGCAGCCATTTTGATTTGAAATCCCTGTATACCAGGGAGCTGGAACAGCTGTCCCAGATGTCCTTTATCCGCAGGTTTTCCCTGAGGAATGAGCTGTATGAGGAGATACTGAAGCGCCCGGAGGGGCTGTCCCGCATGGAGATTTTTCTGCGGCCGCTTTTCGGGAATGAGCCGGAGAAGATTTATAATCTGAAGAAATGCACAGAGCTGCAGCGTCCTCTCCGGAAGAAAGGGGAGGACGAGACGGAAGCGGTGATGGAGTTCGGGGACGAGGAGTGGATGCAGGAGGAAGAGCGGCTCAGGCAGCAGCGGCTTGCGGGGTATGAGGGCTGTCTTCTGTTCTTGCTGCAGAGGGCCATGGGGGCGGACACGGGGGAGGTCTCCCTGGAAGAAATCCGGCAGGGCCTGGATGCGGATGGGGAGGATTACGCCAGGCTGCTGCCCAGCGTACAGATTTTCAAGGAGGTCATGGTGGAGCTGCTACGGGGCAGGGAGATTGACATCGAAGTCCTGCGGGAGGAGCGGAGGAACTTTATCGGGGAGTTCTCCAGCGGGTTCCAGCTCAATGAGATGCTGCTGAATCTGATTGAGATGCACGGCCTGATGATACGGAAAGTTACGGTTTACCGGATAGAGGACGGCAAGGTGATTGCCTTTGAACATGTGCCGGATGATACGGGCAGGCAGAAGACTGTCTGCTGCTCTAATGTGCTGATTCGGGTGGCTGGTTGAGGGTGGGGGCAATGGATAAAATATATAAGGTCATTTTGGATGGCAGACAGTATGGCATGTTGGAGAAAATGCTTTCTAGTGAAAGGGCGCATCAACTGGCACGGAACCAGTCCATCAATGGATATGAATTATTCTGGGATATGATAGAGTATATATGTTCGCCTGTTACGGATGGGTGGTGTACTTATGATGTGCTGTTGAATGAACTGGATGAGGAGCAGATAGGGTTGCTGAAGATTCTGACAGGGCAGGTATTCCCGAATGAGGAAGACTATTTTGTAGGGCAGATAGGAAAAGAATTTCATTGCAACAGGGATTTTTCCGTTCTGATTGAATTGCGGTTTTAGCATCGTGAAGTAATGAGGATTCTTTCGTGCCAGACGACAAAGGCCAGACTGGTCATAAAAGTGTTGGAAGCACAAGGCCTGATAAAAGCAATTCAGGGCAAAGGAAAGTACATCTTAAATGTAACTGGAGGAGCTGGAGAGGAATATGGCATATGAAATGGAAGACATCCGCACGGGGCAGGAGATTTTTTATTATCTGCTGGAGCACCATGAGATGAGCGAGGAGGCCCAGGAGCGGCTGTTCCGCAGCTATGCGGAGAATGAGCGGATACAGAATCTGGTGAAGTCTCAGGGGGATGCGGCGGAGTGCGACATCGAGCGGTATGGGGACGTGGTGTACCTGATTCCCAGGGAGGACAATGCCTTTCTGGGATTTTCCAAGGCGCAGCTGAAGCAGATTCTGTGCAAGTCGGGCGGGACCGACAAGGATTACTATCTGTCCCAGTTCGTCATATTGACTTTGCTGGTGGAGTTCTACGATGGACAGGGCGCCACCAGCAAGACAAGGGACTACATGCGCGTAGGCGAACTGCAGAACTGCATCTCCAGCCGCTTGCGGGAGGGCGCGGAGCGGGTCAGCGCAGAAACGGAAGAGGGTCAGGCTGCGGAAGAGAAACAGGCCTCGAAAGGGAAACAGGCCTCGAAAGAGAAACAGGTCTCGAAAGAGAAACAGGTCTCGAAAGAGAGACAGGCTGCGGAAGAGCAGCATGCTGTGGAAGAAAGGCTGGGAATCGCCTTTTCCAATATGGTCGAGGCCTACGAAGCGCTGCGCTCCGATGAGAAAGGTTCCCGGGCCAAGACCACGAAAGAGGGCTTCCTCTACAATATCCTGAATTTCCTCCAGAAACAGGGGCTGATCGAGTACGTGGAGGAGGACGAGATGATCAAGACCACGAAGAAGCTGGACCAGTTCATGGACTGGAATCTGCTGAACCAGAACCATTTCCAGCGGGTGCGCAGAGTAATGGAAGGAGGGCATTCCATGGAGGGGGGAGTCGGCGGGCTCATGAGGGAAACGGATGATTTTTAAAAGAGCTTATCCGACTGGAAAACAACATAAATTGACTTTTTGGGAATTGCTTGGGCTGTTCGGCAAATCGCCGGAGGACTTCGGATTTGAGCTTTGCGTGAATGCAGGGGATATGGAGGAACTATAAATTTGATTCCGGATTTAGGAACTGCCGGAAAATAATCTACGCATTTTGTTTAGAGTAAACCTGATAAAATCTGTAAATTTTGCAACAGGCTTGCGTAGGTTATTTGGAGGCATTTCCTTATGCCGCGGCAGAGCGGCATGGAGGTTGATGTGAGCAAGATAAACGCAGTCCGTCTGATTAATTTGAATTATAACAACAATGCCATCCGCATCAGCAACGAGACCTTTCAGCTGCATGGGGAGAGCACCCTCCTGTCGCTGCGAAACGGCGGAGGAAAGTCCGTTCTGGTGCAGATGATGATGGCGCCTTTCGTCCACAGGCGGTACCAGAATGCCAAGGACCGCCCTTTTTCCAGCTATTTTACCACCAACAAGCCCACGTTCATTCTGGTGGAATGGAAGCTGGACCAGGGGGCTGGCTACGTGCTGACCGGGATGATGGTCCGCAGGAGCCAGGAGATTTTGGAGGAACGCATGGGAGAGGGACATTCCCAGGATGAACTGGAAATCATCAATTTTATATCGGAATACAAAACAAGATGCCAGCAGGACATCCATCATCTTCCCGTGGTGGAGAAGACGAAAAAGGATATCACGCTGAAAGGCTTTGCCGCCTGCAAACAGCTTTTCGAGACTTATAAACGGGAGCGCAGCGTTCCTTTCTTTTACTATGACATGAACAATCCGGCCCAGGCCAAGCAGTATTTCAACAAGCTGGCGGAGTACCAGATTTATTATAAGGAATGGGAGACCATCATCAAGAAAGTCAATCTGAAAGAGTCCGGCCTGTCGGATCTGTTCGCCGACTGCCGGGATGAGAAAGGCCTGATGGAGAAATGGTTCCTGGATGCCGTGGAGAACAAGCTGAACCAGGACAAGAACCGGATGAAAGAATTCCAGGGCATTATGGAAAAATATACCGGCCAGTACAAGGACAACCGGTCGAAAATCCAGCGCAGGGACACCATCCGCGCCTTTGGCCAGGAGACGGAGCGGGTGCGGGAGCATGCTTTCCGTTATCGGGACGTGTCGGCGCAGCTTGCAGGCCAGAGAGCCCGCATAGGGGATTTCATCCGCAGGCTGCATGGCCTGGAGGGGCAGGAGCGGGAAAAGGCGGAGATGATGGAGCGTGAGATGGACCGGCTGGCTCAGGAACTGCATCGGCTGGAATACGAGAAGCTTTCCGGCGAGTATCACGAAATCGCCGACAGGGAGCGGTTTGCCCGGAGCAATCTGGAGATGCTGCGGATGGAAGAAGAGGGACTGGAGCGCAGGAGGGACGAGATTTCCCACAGGCTTCATGTGCTGGCCTGCGGAAAGCAGCAGGGGGATGTGGAGGAAAGCAGGCAGGAACTTGGCAGGGAGCAGCAGCGCCTGGATTTTTTCCGGGAGAAGAAAGAGAATCTGGAGCCGGAGAGGATGGCTCTTGGCGGTGGGCTTCGGCTGTATTATGAAGCGCTGCAGGAGAAGAACGGGCAGGAAAAGGAGCAGTGCCTGGGAGCGGTTGAGACTTTGCGGCAGGAGAAGCAGGAGGGGCTCCGGAAATTGGAAGAACTGCGGGGGACG
This sequence comes from Acetatifactor aquisgranensis, assembly GCF_943193215.1. Taxonomy (NCBI): domain Bacteria; kingdom Bacillati; phylum Bacillota; class Clostridia; order Lachnospirales; family Lachnospiraceae; genus Acetatifactor; species Acetatifactor aquisgranensis. The sequence goes on from NZ_CALPDH010000047.1 coordinate 6,134, forward strand.
GAGGGCAGCCTGACGGAGGAAGCGGGCGCGCTGCAGGCCAGAATCCGGATGTTCGACCAGGTGGAGGACAGATTCAACCAGGAGTATATGGAAGCGGGGCGTTCCGGGGAGACGAGGCGTCCCATGGAAGAAAAGCATTCCATGGAAGAAAAGCATTCCATGGAAGAAAAGCATTCCATGGAAGAAAAGCATTCCATGGGGGCCTGGAGCCGGAATCTCCTGGGAGAGTACGAGGCCGGTGCGCTGGAAATCAGGCAGGCGGAGTACGAGAAAGAGCAAAGCGCCACAGAAGCCCGCAGGCGCAGCGCGAAAAAGGACATAGAGCAGTATCGGGAACGGATCAAGGGCTGCCGAAGATTGGTGGAGGACAAGCTGGCGGAGAAGAGCCGCCTGGAATCTGCCGGAAAAGAACTGGAAAGGCAGCTGTCGGAGTATGAAAGAGAACTGGCGGAGCGAAGCGTCATTCTGCGGTATGCAGGTCTGGGGCAGGAGGATGTGTTCGACTCGGAGAAGCTGCTTGCCGCAGTGCAGAGAAAGCTTCTGGACACAGACATGGCAAGACAGGGGCTGGAGAAAGAGACTGACGGGCTGGAGAAAGAGCATCGCAAGCTTTCCAGGGGACAGGTGCTGGAATTGTCAGAGGAATTCCGCGGGATGCTGGAGGAGACTGGAATCCATTTCGTATACGGAATGGAATGGCTGCGGAAGAACCAGCTTTCACCGGAGCGGAATAAGCAGCTGGTAGCCAGACAACCGTTCCTCCCCTATTCCCTGATTTTGTCAAGGCAGGAACTGGAGCGGCTGAGGAATCTTCCGGACCAGGTCTATACCTCTGCGCCGGTGCCTGTCCTGATTCGTGAAGAATTGGAGGGGCAGGGGGAAACCATAAGCGGGCCGGTGCAGTCTTTCGATTCACTGCACTTTTATGTATGGTTTAACGATAACCTGCTGGAAGAAGAGAAGCTGGCGGCCATGCTCTCGGAGCTGGATGCCCGCATCCGGAAGCTGCGCAAATCCATCGACATCCGCAAGGCGGAATACACGGAATATATCGGCCATCAGGAGAAGCTTAAGGGCCAGAAAGTCTCCAGGAGCGCCTATGAGACGTTAAAGGAGGATATTGCCGGACAGGAGAGAGCGCTTGCCGGTCTGGAACAGGAGGTTTTAGGAAAAAGAGAAGAACTGGAAACTCTGGAAACCAGCCAGGCCAGACGGGAACAGGAGACGGCTGAACTGGACAAGTCGCTTGCCTATCAGAGCAGGAGGCTGGAGGATTTTAGGAGATTCTGTCAAAGCTACAGAGAATACCGGGAGAACAGCCGCCTCCTGGAGAAGAACCAGCGGGAAAAGGAGCGGGTGCGAAACCTCCAGAAGCTGGAACAGGAGAAGAACGCCAGGCGGGAGCAGGAGCTGGAAACGGAGAAGAACCGCCTGGCTGCGCTGGAGCGGGAGGGCGAGGTCTGTGGGGAGCGGTTGGTAAGATATCAGCAGTATCCGCTCCCGAAGCAGACGAAAGATTCATCCAGTGCCCGGTCTCCGGAAGAAAGCTTGATCGACGCCCAGTCCCGGGAAGAAAGTTCTGCTGCACAAATGACGGAAGACAGCCTGTCCGGCGCACAGCTCCCGAAAGAGAGTTTTTCTGTGGTGCAGCCCTTTACGCAGCAGCAGGCGAAAGAAGCCGAGAGCCGTTATGATATCATCACGAACGGCATCAGCGCGGAGCAAAAAGAACTGGAAGAGCGGGTCCGGGAAGCCCGGAAGCGGTACAGCAAGGCTTTGGAGGAACTGAAAGAGCTGGCGGGAAAGTTCTGCCTGAAAGAGACTGACTGGACATCGGTGCCTTACGATAAGAAAGAGGAGGCCCACCAGGAAATTCTGCTGGAAGACCAGAACCGGAAAATCGAAAAGCAGAACCGGCAGATTCATGAAGAGGAAATCAAATGCGCACTTTTACGTCAGGAAAAAGACGGTAAAACGAAACAGATAAAGGAGCGCTGCCAGAAAGAGGAACCGGTTCCCAAGGAGGAGATCCGGACCGTCCGCTTTGAGGACGCCATCAAAAAGCTGGAATACGAACAGGAAGAAGCCCGGAAAGAGGAGAAGCTGATTCATAAGAGACTGCAGACTTTCGAGAGCAATCTGGCAGCCCTGGCGGAGTATGAGGAATTCGCCGCCGAGGAGCCTGCGGAATATCCCTCTGAGGGGCCAGGGGCCTACCGGCGCGGGGAATCGGCAGCAAACCATGGGTATCCTCCAGTGGTATGGGAATTTGAGTGGTCTGCCATCAGCGGCCCGGAGCTGACGAAGCAGAAAGGCATCCTGATCCGGGATTACAATGCCTATCAGGAGCAGCGCAGCGACACGAGAGCGGCTCTGGAGCGGGAGCTGAACCGGATGATACGGATGGAAATCTTCGCGGAGGATTTTTACCAAAAGCCCCTGGAAGCCATGCTGCAGCTGACAGAGGACGCGGAGCGGGTCATCCGGCAGCTGGAGACTACAATCGCTTCTTATGAGAACCTGATGGAGAAGCTCCAGGTGGACATTTCGCTGGTGGAGAAAGAAAAAGAGAAGATTACGGAGCTTCTGGGGGATTACCTGAAAGAAGTCCATGAAAATCTGTGCAAAATCGACCGGAATTCCACCATAACCGTGCGGGAGCGGCCTGTGAAGATGCTGAAAGTGGAGCCGCCAGACTGGACAGAGAACGAAAATATGTTCGCCCTGCGGCTGCAGGATTATATCGACGATGTGACATCCAAGGGAATCGCGCTGCTGGAGGAGAACCAGAACTTACAGGAGTTCCTGGGCACCCGGATTACCACCAAAGGGCTTTACGACGCGGTGGTGGGAATCGGCAATGTGCAGATTCGGCTCTACAAGATAGAGGAGCAGCGGGAATATCCCATCACCTGGGCGGATGTGGCGAAGAATTCCGGCGGGGAGGGCTTCCTGTCGGCGTTCGTGATCCTGTCGGCGCTGCTTTACTATATGCGCAAGGACGACTCGGACATTTTCTCGGACAGGAATGAGGGAAAAGTCCTGCTGATGGACAATCCCTTTGCCCAGACCAACGCTTCCCATCTGCTGAAGCCCCTGATGGATATGGCGAAGAAAGCCAACACCCAGCTGATCTGCCTGTCAGGGCTGGGCGGGGAGTCCATCTACAACCGGTTCGACAATATCTATGTGCTGACATTGATCAGCGCGAACCTGCGAAACGACATGCAGTACCTGCGGGCGGAGCATATGCGGGGCTCGGAGGAGGAGACCGTGTTGGTGTCCCAGATTGAGGTGATGGAGCAGCAGGAGTTCGTGTTCTAAGAGGCGCGGCAGTGGGATACGCAGGCTGGCACAGGCTCCCGGCATTTGCGGAAGAAATCCGGGCAAAAGGAAAGGGCCTGGCCTGGGCAAAAGGGTTTGACAGGCTGCCGGGATGTGGCTGTAGCATATGATGCGGTGAAGTGATGCTTGCTGTCATAGGATTGGAGCAGGTGGAGTACAGGCTTTGCGTCGGAGAAGTTGTCTGTTTGCTGGTTTCAGGATATCATGTTGGCGCAGAAGGGCATTGTGCCGGAGCCTGGTTCCATATGCCCCGAAGTGACTTTATAACTTTTATGGCATACCAAAGGAAAAACGAAATAAAGAATATAAGTGATTTGATTACTGTCTGTCGGAGGAACGGAAATGCGGCATGAAATGACATATGAGGAAAAGTACCAGATGATGGTGGAGACCCCGGTGAACAAGCTGATTCCCAGGCTGGCTGTGCCCACGATTATCAGCATGCTGATAACCTCCATCTACAACATGGCGGACACCTTTTTCGTAAGCCAGCTGAGCACCAGCGCTTCCGGCGCCGTGGGGGTCAACTTCTCCCTGATGGCCATGATCCAGGCCATCGGCTTTACTTTAGGGATGGGAAGCGGGAACTATATGTCCCGGATGCTGGGTGAGAAGAAGGACGAAAAGGCCCAGAAGGCCTGCTCCACGGCAGTGTATACGGCATTTGTCTTCGGCCTGCTGCTGGCGGTCTTCGGTATCTGGAACATAGAGTCTCTGGTGCGTGTGTTGGGAGCGACGGAAACGATTGCACCTTTCGCAAAGGATTATGGGCGCTATATCCTGATTGCCGCGCCCTATATGACGGTGTCCTTTGTCTTCAACAACCACTTGCGTGCCCAGGGAAACGCGGCGCTGTCCATGATTGGCATCACCACCGGGGGCGTGCTGAATGTCATATTGGATCCTATCCTGATTTTCGGGTTCGAAATGGGAATCTCAGGCGCTGCCATTGCCACGATTGTCAGCCAGTTCGTCAGCTTCCTGATTCTGCTGGCCCTGGTGATTCGCTCCGGGAACGTATTGAAACCCCATCCGAAATACTTCACCATGAAGGGATGGGTGTTCAAAGAAATCCTGTCCGCGGGGATGCCTACTTTAGGGCGGCAGGGGCTGGCCAGCGTGGCTTCGGTGCTTTTGAACGTGGCTTCCTCCGGGTTCGGGGACGCGGCGGTGGCTGCCATGTCCATCGTCACCAGAATCATGATGTTCATCAATTCGGCCCTGATTGGCTTCGGACAGGGTTTCCAGCCGGTGTGCGGCTTCAATTTCGGGGCGAAGCGGTACGGGCGGGTGCTGGAGGCCTATTATTTCTGCCTGAAAGTGGCATTTGTGTTCCTGACGGTCATGGCGGTGGTGATGTTCGCTGTGTCTAACCCCATCATGAGGATGTTCCGGCGGGAGGACGCGGAGGTGATCCGGATCGGGGCGCTGGCGCTGAAGATGCAGTGCGTGCTGCTGCCGGTGCAGTCCTTTACCATCATCGGGAACATGCTGACACAGTCCATCGGCTACAGCTTCCGGGCCACGCTGACGGCCATCGGGAAGCAGGGGCTGTTCTTCATCCCGGCCATATTGATTCTGCCGGGGATTTATGGCGTGCCGGGGCTGCAGCTGGCCCAGCCGGTGGCCGATCTGCTGACTTTTATCCTGACCCAGGCAATCGTAGTGATGGTTCTGAAAGAATTGAAGGAAATGGACAAGAATGGTAAGGAATCGCGGCAGGAGGGTTGAGACGGAACAGATGAAACCCCAAAATGTAATAAATGATTTTACGGATATATGCAGAAGAATCCTGGGGGAGAACCTGGTGGGCGTTTATCTGCACGGCTCGGCGGCCATGGGATGCTTCCATCCGAAGCTGAGCGACCTGGATTTCATCGCGGTAGTAGAGGAAAGCGTCCCGGACGCGGCAAAGCTGGACTTCCTGGGGGAGCTGGTTCCCTTACATGCGCATGCCCCGGCCAAGGGGATAGAGATGAGCATCATCAGGAGGGAATTCTGTGAGCGCTTTGCCTATCCAACGCCTTTCGAACTGCACTTTTCCGCGATGCACCTGAACCGGCTCCTGAAAAATCCTCAGGCGTATGCAAAAGAGATGAAAGGCACAGACAAAGACCTGGCGGCGCATTTTACCGTTCTGAAAAAATGCGGAATCGTGCTTTGGGGAAAACGGATAGAGGCGGTATTCGGAGCGGTCCCGCCGGAGGCCTACACGGACAGCATCTGCGGCGACATTGAAAATGCCCCGGAGGAGATCGCGGAAAACCCCATGTACATGACGCTGAACCTGTGCAGGGTGCTCGCCTGGCTGCAGAAGGGAGCGATTCTGTCCAAACGGGAGGGCGGAGAATGGGGGCTAGCCGCACTGCCGCAGGAGTTCCGCGGCCTGCCAGCCCTTGCGCTGCGCTGCTATGAAGCCGGGGAAGAAATGAAGATAGAGCCGGAGGCCGGCAAGCGATTCGCGGCGTATATGAAAAAAGAAATTTTGCGGATTCGAGACAGCCGGGAGAGAGAATGCCGGAAAGGATAACGGCGATTATCTCAGGAACCAATGGATATGAAGAGGAAGAGAAAAGAAACTTTGCGGATTGGTGACAGCCGGGAGAGAATGCCGGAAAGGATAACGGCAATCCTCCCAGGAACCGATAATTTGAAGAGGGAGAAGAATGACAGAAAACGATTTCAGCGGGGCTTCTTGTAACAGGGCATCCGATATTTCATCCATAGTGGCACGTATGCTCCGCAGCCGGATTTCCAGAGAGATTGCCCCTGAGACATACGGATTCCTGGACACGAAGGAGCAGCTGGGCCGGCATGTGATTCTGCTGGGGCTGGGCGGCAGCTATTCCTATGGAACCGCCGGAGAGGGCAGCGACATCGACATCCGCGGGGTGTCCCTGAACAGAAAATCGGACTTGATCGGATTGACGGCACATGAGCAATATGAGGACGAAAATACGGACACCGTAATCTTCTCTTTCCGAAAGATGATAACCCTCCTCATGAGCTGCAATCCCAACACGCTGGAGCTCCTGGGCCTGAACAGGGAGCACTATCTGTACCTGAACGAGATGGGCCAGGGGCTTGTGGACAGGGCGGAGCTCTTTTTGTCCAAGCGAGCGATACGCTCCTTTGGCGGGTACGCGGACGCGCAGCTTAGGCGGCTCCAGAACGCGCTGGCCAGAGACGCCTGTCCACAGAGCGAGAGGGAGGAGCATATTTTCCGCTCCGTGCGGAACGCCATGTATGATTTGGAGCAGCGCTACGGAAGGTTTGAAAACGGCTTTTTGAATCTTTATATCGACAAGGCCGTCAACCCGGAGCTTGAGACAGAGATTTTCATGGATGCAGAACTAAAGCATTATCCTTTACGGGACTACAAAAATCTGTGGAACGAAATGCATAATATTGTAAAAGACTACGACAAAATCGGGAAGCGCAACCGGAAAAAGGACGACAACCACTTGAACAAACATGCCATGCACCTGGTGCGGCTTCTGATTATGGCCGTGGACATCGTAGGAAAAGGAGAAATCCGCACCTACCGCAGCCAGGAGCATGAGCTGCTCATGAGCATCCGTAAGGGAGAGTATCAAAAGGAAGACGGCACGTTCCGTGAGGAATTCTACGAAATTGTCAGCGACTATGAGAGACAGCTGGACGAGGCGGCGCGGCACACGAAGCTGCCCGACGAGCCTGACATGGCGGCAATCCAGAGATACGTCATGGCCGTGAACGAGAGGGTGGTAAGGGATGAGATATAAGGAGTTCGAAGGCCCCATAGAGGAGCTGGTACGGCAGAAGCTGGCAGAGATAGAGGAAAAGGAACAGGTAAAGATACTGCATGCCGTGGAGTCCGGCAGCCGCGCCTGGGGGCTGGCCTCCCCGGACAGCGATTACGACGTGAGGTTCATATATATGCGGCCCATGGAATATTATCTGGGCCTGAATCCCAGGAAGGATTTCATCGACTGGGAGCTGGATGAGACCCTGGACATCAACGGATGGGATCTGTCCAAAGTCCTGCAGCATTTCCATAAGTCCAACGCCGTGATGTACGAGTGGGCGGGTTCCCCGGTGGTATACGCCACCACGCCGGAGTGGGACAGGGTCAGGGAGACGGCCCTCCCTTATTTTTCCTGCAAAGCGGCCATGTACCACTATTACGGCACGGCCAACAAGAACTACCTGGAGCACCTGACGGCGGACGCGGTCAAGTACAAGAAGTACTTCTATGTACTCCGCCCCCTGCTGGCCTGCAGATGGATTGACGCCAAAGCCTGCCCGCCGCCGGTACTGTTCCGGGAGCTGGCTGAGGAGATGCTGGATGAAGACATGAGACCCGTCATTGCGGACCTGACGCAGAGAAAGATGCAGATGGCGGAGAGCGAGAAAGGCGAAAGGGTGGAGCCGGTCAATGCCTATATTGCGGAGCAGCTTGCCTGCTTTAAGCAAAAGACCGATTCCATGGAGGACGACAGGAAGGCGGACTGGCAGGATTTGAACAGGCTGTTCCTGGAGCTGGTATCTTCACCGGCATGCAGACAGTGAAAGGGTCGGTGGGCTGCAGTGATTTTGAACTGAACTGTTACTACATCATGTTCCGGAAGAAGCTGATGTATTGATAAATTCCCCCTGACAATCTCGTCACTTCTGAAGATACTGGCAGTGGAGATCCGCACTGCTCCCTGGAAAGGGCCTGCAAGGCAGGCCGCAAGACCCAGGCAGAGAATCATCAGGCGAAAGCCCTATGCAGAGAACCGCAACAGCCCAGGCAGCCACATATCAGGGAACAATCCGTACCGTAATTGAATAGCGACTAAAAACAGGGTGTAAAGGCTTTGGCGGGTTGCCAGGCCCTTACACCCTGTTGATTCTCCACATCCTGCTTCAAAACGAAGAAGGTGGATCAGTACCTTACAGTGCATGTCAGCATTGATAATGACTATTTGGGTCAATGGAAGGACGGTCTGGCCGGAGAGGAGTATGACGTGGACAAAACTCTGCTGCGGAGCGGCTTCGGGGATAAATTCCAGTGGAACAAGCTGCCGGAGGGCTGTGAATATGAACTGGCAGAGAACCAGGAGCTTTGCATCATCACGCAGTTAGGGAAAACGGACTACGCGTCCGGAACCTATACCCTGTACGCGGAGAGCTTTTGCTATGAAGCGCCGGCGGTAGAAAACGAAGGGGAGCCTTCCCGGGGGGTGGTGATTCCGGACGAGGATGTTCAGAACGGCTTCTACAGGACATCCATCGAAATCGTGCGCAACGGGGACTACGGGTTTGCGCTGAGCGGAGCGCTGGACAAGACGGAAGAACAGGTTCATTTTGATCAGTATGATATCTACGTGTCGCCTTTGACAGTATATCTGACCATGGAAGGAACTTATCAGGGAGAGATATCTTCGATATGGGGAATGCACAGAAGCCATGTCATCACAATCGGCTTCGCGGACGGCACCCAGATCCAGGCTACCGTGCTGTTAAGCGGGATGGGATACGGTGACGGCGAGATTGACGTGGACATGAGAGCTTCTTTCGGCACCGCCATTGACCCGGATTCCATCGTCAAAGTCATGCTGGACGATATAGTGCTCATGGGCGAGTGACATGCGGATGGCGAGCGGATTAGCCGCAGCAAATAGTTGAACCGGACTGGAAAATATGTTACTATCTCCTTGGGCTGAGAAATCGGCCCGGGGATTTTTTGCGGGAAAATGTGCAGTGGAAATCAAAGGAAGCGCCAGCCGGATAATCGGGATTAATGCCTGCCCCGATTCCTGCGCCATCGGGAAGAATGCAGGCAAGGATTTTCCCGCGTCTCCCCCAAAATCTACTATACAAAATAAAAATAAGTGATATAATAGAATCCAATGACAGGATTCTATTATCATGTATAATAGACGCTAGGAAAAAACAAGCATCCAAAGCCCCGCATCCCAAAGGGGCTTTCGATAAACCGGGAGGAAGAATACATGAAACCATACGGCGTAAACGAACTGAGAAGAATGTACCTGGATTTCTTCGAGAGCAAAGAACATCTGAAAATGAAGAGCTTTTCCCTGGTGCCCCACAACGACAACAGCCTGCTGATCATCAATTCCGGCATGGCTCCCCTGAAGCCCTACTTCACGGGCCAGGAAATCCCCCCCAGGCGCAGGGTCACCACCTGCCAGAAGTGCGTCCGCACAGGCGACATCGAGAACGTGGGCAAGACCGCAAGGCACCTTACCTTCTTCGAGATGCTGGGCAACTTCTCCTTCGGCGACTACTTCAAGCATGAGGCAATCCGCTGGAGCTGGGAGTTCCTGACAGAAGTGGTGGGCATGGATCCGGAGCGGCTCTACCCTTCCATCTACTGCGAGGACGAGGAAGCCTTCGAAATCTGGACAAAAGAAATCGGCGTGCCCGGGGAGAAGATTACCCGCTTCTACCGGGACGAGAACGGAAAATGCGACAATTTCTGGGAGCACGGCGCAGGCCCCTGCGGCCCCTGTTCCGAAATCTACTACGACAGAGGAATCAAATACGGCTGCGGCAAGCCGGACTGCAAGGTGGGCTGCGAGTGCGACCGCTTCATGGAAGTGTGGAACAACGTGTTCACCCAGTTCGACAACGACGGGCATGGCAACTACACGGAACTGGCCCAGAAGAACATCGATACCGGCATGGGCCTGGAGCGTCTGGCGGTGGTGGTGCAGGACGTGGACACTGTGTTCGACGTGGACACCATGAAGGCCATCCGGGACAAAATCTGTCAGATTGCCGGGACAGAGTACGAGGCGGACGAGGTAAAGGACGTGTCTATCCGCCTGATAACAGACCACATCCGTTCCACCACCTTCATGATCAGCGACGGCATCCTTCCCTCCAACGAAGGCCGGGGCTATGTGCTGCGCCGCCTGATCCGCCGTGCGGCAAGGCATGGCAGGCTTCTGGGCATCCGGGACAAGTTCATGGCACATTTAAGCGAGACCGTGATCGATGAGAGCAAGGACGGCTACCCTGAGCTGGAGGAGAAGCGGGCCTTCATCCTGAACGTGCTCACCCAGGAGGAGGACAAGTTCGACAAGACCATTGACCAGGGCCTGAGCATCCTGGCCCAGATGGAAGAGGAGATGAAAGCCCGGGGAACCACGGAGCTTTCCGGGGAGAACGCTTTCAAGCTGTACGATACCTTCGGATTCCCCACGGATCTGACCCAGGAGATTCTGGCGGAGAAGGGCTTCACCATTGACGAGGCGGGCTTTGGCGTGTGCATGCAGCACCAGAGGGACACGGCCAGAAAAGCCCGGAAGACCACCAATTACATGGGGGCGGACGTGACGGTATACGAATCCATCGATGCGTCGATCACTACCCGGTTCGTAGGCTACGACAGGCTCCGGCACAATTCAAAGATTACCGTGCTGACCACGGAGAGCGAGCTGGTGGAGGCTCTGACTGACGGCCAGGCAGGCACTGTCATCGTGGAGGAGACGCCTTTCTACGCCACCATGGGCGGCCAGAATGCTGACACGGGTGTCATTTCTACGGCAGACGGCAGTTTTGAGGTGAAAGATACTGTAAAACTGCTGGGCGGCAAGGTAGGACATATCGGCACGGTTACAAAGGGAATGATTAAGGTGGGAGATACGGCAACGCTGACCGTGGATGCGGACAAGCGCGGCGATACCTGCAAGAACCACAGCGCCACCCATCTGCTGCACAAAGCCCTGCGGGAAGTGCTGGGCACCCATGTAGAGCAGTCCGGCTCCTATGTGGACGGCGAACGGCTGCGCTTCGACTTCAGCCATTTCGCCGCCATGACCAGAGAGGAACTGGACAAGGTAGAAAAAATCGTAAATGAGCAGATTGCGGCAAACCTGCCTGTAGTGACGGAGATCATGGGTATCGAAGAGGCCAGAAAGACAGGAGCCATGGCGCTGTTCGGCGAGAAGTACGGAGAGGAAGTCCGCGTAGTGAAGATGGGCGATTTCTCCGTGGAACTCTGCGGCGGCACCCATGTGGCGAATACGGCTTCCATCGCCGCTTTCAAGATTCTCTCCGAGAACGGCATCGCCGCCGGTGTCCGCAGGATTGAGGCCCTGACGGGGAACGGCGTGTTCGCGTATTATAAAGAACTGGAGCAGACTATCGAGGAGGCCGCCAAGGCGCTGAGGGCCACACCTGCCAATCTGGTGGAGAAATGCGGGCATGTGATGGCACAGGTGAAAGAACTTTCCTCCGAACTGGAATCCCTGAAAGCCAAGGCTGCCAAGGAGGCCCTTGGGGACGTGATGGATAATGTGGCGGAAGTAAAGGGCGTGAAGCTTCTTGCCGCCAGTGTGGATAATGTGGACATGAACGGGTTGCGCGATTTGGGCGATCAGCTTAAGGGCAAACTGGGAGAGGGCGTCATCGTCCTGCTGTCAAATGCGAACGGCAAGGTGAACATGATTGCCATGGCCACGGAGGCCGCTCTTGCCAAGGGCGCCCATGCGGGGAACCTGATCAAAGGCATCGCGCCAAAGGTAGGCGGCGGTGGCGGCGGACGGCCGAACATGGCCCAGGCCGGCGGCAAGAATCCGGCGGGCATTCCCGATTGTATCGCGGAAGCCGCGAAAGTGCTGGAGAGCCAGATTGGGTAAGTGTATGATAATCTGTACATTGTATTGAAAAAAGAAGCTGCCATACCATTGACAGAATCATGAATGGTATGGCAGCTTCATATTTTGCGCTTCATGTTATTCCTTAATTTCGTCTTTGAGAGAAATATACTTTTTCTTCAATCCGGCATATGTTTCGTGGCATTTTCTTCCTTTGCCAAGAACATATCCTGAAAATTCTGTATCAAAAAGTGATTATTTTTTCGCGATTGGGCATAATGAGGGTACGGAAATAAACTTTTTATCGGAATTGTTAGTATAGATTGCAGAAAAATGCAAAAGAGAGGTGTCAAAATGAAAAGAAAAACAGAGAAAAGAGTAGCAATAGCACTGATGACGGCACTGATTTTCGTATTTGTGCCCATCATCAGACAGGACACAAAGGCTAAAGCGGCAAACGGCAGCCAGGTGATTGCAGCCAGCGAATCCGTTGGGGATACTACAGCGGACTGGCTGGTGATGGTAGAGCGGCTGGACCAGGCAATCCGGAACGGCACAGGACAGAATGTGAGCTTCCTGACAGGAAATCATTTCGAGATTCCCACGGACATTCTGGGCAGGCTGGCCGGAAAGAACGCCACTCTGGCGCTGCACACCAGCAACGGCGTTACTTTCAGCATAAGCGGCAGAGATATATATGCCGCGGATGCTCCGGTTGTAGTGGACGTATCCTTTGAGTCTGTCATTCCCGATGAAGTGAAGCGGCAGATTCCGGGACAGAATATCCTCAAAGAATTCTCCATGGAGCAGAAAGACGCGTATCCCTGCTGCCTGAACGTGCATCTGGGACTTGGGGAGGAATACGCCGGAAAACATGCCGTCCTGTACTCCTGCGACGAGTCGGCCGGCCTCCTGAGGCAGGAGGGAATCTTCCGGATCAATGAACTGGGCCATGCCATGTTCGGCCTGGAGCGGGGGGATGAATATATGGTGGCGGTCTACAGGGGCTATACAGTGGCGGAGGGGGATACTCTATCCCATGTAGCGGTCAGGAACGGCGTCAGCCTCCAGGCCTTGATGGCCGTCAATCCCCAGATCAAGGATGTGGATCAGATTCAGATCGGCCAGCTGGTCAATCTTCCGAACTGAAGATTCCGGATTGGAAAATGATAAAATCACTCTTTTTCGCTTTATGTGAAAATGGGTGATTTTTCAGTTAAATCTTGTCGATTCCTGCTACAGACAGTATAATAGTATAAGAAGTGATGACTTAAAAGTAATACAGAAAGAGAGAAAACCATGGACACATACACAGAATCCCTTGAAAACAGGGCCCGTGAGATCAGCCCGGAGGAGGACATCGACTATAGCAGGGCCTTGGTCGAGGTGGTGAGCATGTTCCGCAATTTCGACGAAGCGCTGGACACCTTTATCATAAGCCACGGATATTCGGGAGACAGACATGATGTAGACGAAAAAACATCTTTCATCAAGGCGAAATTCCAACAGAAAAAGATTCTGCCTCCAAGAAATATAAGGAACTGGTACACAGCGCATAAAAGGATAAAGAAAGAGACGGCAATCCGTATCTGCTTCGCCTTTGACCTGACAGTGGAGGAGTCAGAGGACTTTATGAGGCGGATATGTCTGCTGCGGAGTTTTGACTGCCATAATGTGGAGGAGGCTGTCTGTTATTATGCCATCAGCAACCATCTGGACTACCCGGAGGTCCGGCAGCTGCTGGACAGAGTGCCGAAACCTGATCCCAGGAGAATCGACTTTGCCCAGGAAGTCCTTTACACCTCTGCCATCATAGAAGAAATCAAGCGCTTCAAATCCTCGGAGGAGCTGATTGGATATATCAGCGCAAATATCTGGCAGTTCGGCTATAACAATGCCACTGCCTACAAATATATCTGCGGCATGTGGAAAGAAATCGCCGGGGAGGATGGGCTGGCGGCAGCCGAGAAGAAAAAACTGTACATAGCATTCAATGACAGGGACAGAGAAATCAGGGAGGCACAGGAGGGAAATCAGGGGAGTAAGCCGGAAAAACCTAAGTCTGGCAGGAGTGAAAAATCCGGGAATTCCCTGTGGGAGACCTATCTGCAGATATTAGGGCTGGCCGGGAACCGGATTGCAAAGCTGGATACGGACAGATCCTTAAAGCCTATCCTAAAGGATAACGAGCTGCTTCATGCCTGGGCGGAGGACTCTTTTCCCAGCAGGGGCGGCCTGGAGAAAATCCTCAATAGGGAGCATGTGTCGGAGCAGCTGGCTCACAAAACAATCATTCTGCTGGTCTTCTACAGATTCTGGGTCAAACTGGCGCTGAAGAGCCACAGCTATCAGGCTCGTGGCGGCGATACGGACAGATGTATCTGTGAAATCGACAGATATCTGATGGATGCCGGGTATCCGGAGCTATATCCGGGAGATCCTTTTGACTGGATTATCCTGCACGCGGTGGAAAATGAATTCCCTCTTCTCGTATTCAGGGATTTCATGAGGGAGCTGTTCTATGTCAAGGAAAACGATATTGATGCCAGATATGCCGTGGAATGGTGCTGACGCATCTACAAATCCAGAAAAGCCGTTTGAGGGTGTACAATCAGAACAGGGAACGGCAGGAGAAGAGGATGGTATGACATGGACACAAGAACTGCTCTGAAGGAAGGCACGTTACTTAAGGTTTCGAATATCGATAGAGGCACAGTGACTTATACGATACAGGACGAAATAGGAAGAGGGAATTCCGGCATTGTATATAATGGCTTCTACAGGGATAATGCCGGAGGCCGGAACACTGTCCGTATAAAGGAGTGCTATCCTTTCAGGGCAGGGCTCCTGCGCAGAGGCGACGAGCTGATCCCCATCGGAGAAACGGAGGCCGCGGACTTTGAGGAATGCAAGAAGAAAATGGAAGAGTCGTTCATCGTGAACAACAGGCTGTTCCATACAGACGGCCTGACGAACTTCATTTCCAATACCATCGATAAGTATGTGACGAACAATACAATTTATATCGTTTCAACGTACCATGAGGGAGATGTGCTCTCCTGTGAGATGGCGGATTCTGTCAAAGCCTGCGTCTCCATCGTAAAAAGCGTCGCAGCTGCGATTCGCAGATTCCACGAGGCGGGATATCTGTATCTGGACATCAAGCCGGAGAATATCTTTGTCCTGAAAGGGGCCGCCCATGTGGTACAGATGTTCGATTTCGATTCCCTGATTCCTCTGGAGGATATCCGCAGATCGGGCAGAAAGGAGAAATACAGAATCTTTTTTACTAAGGGCTTCGCTGCGCTGGAACAGGAGAGGGGATATGGGCATCTGTTGGGGAGACATACAGATGTATATGGGGTAGGGGCGCTGCTGTTCTATCTGCTTTTTGGCCGCACTCCAGAGGCGCCGGACTGCGAGACAGGTGTGGAATACCAGTTCAACCGCTGCAGATTCGCGGACAAAAACTACCAGGACAGGCTGTTCCGGGCGCTGCCGGATTTTTTCCATCATACACTGGCAGGATATTATCTCGACAGGTACCAGGACATGGATCAGGTCATTGGGAAGCTGGAGGAAATCGAGAAATATGCGGACACGGTGGTGCCGTTCATCATATCCAGCCAGGTCGGGCGACCTCTTGTCCTGTTGGGAGGGAGCGGGAGATTGAGGCTGTCTGCGACTGGATGGAAAGGGATGAAACGAACTGTCTTTTCCTCACCGGTATGGGCGGAATAGGCAAGAGTACTCTGGTGCGGGAATGCATAGCGAACTGCCATGAACGGTTGGATGCGGTGCTGTATCTGTACTACAACGGCAGCATGCAGAAAACGATTGCGGATGATGGGCAGCTGCGTATCAACACAGTGGAGAGAATGCAGGAAGAGAGCACAGAGGACTATTTCCGCAGAAAGGTCAGGGTGCTCCGGGATTTGGCGGCGGGGAAAAGGATTCTTCTGGTGGTGGACAATTTCGAAGGAACGCCGGACGAGGATTTCGCCGCTGTTCTGGGGACAGGCTGTAAGACGATTGTGGTGAGCCGGAGGGAGGTGCCGGACACAGGCTATGCCACTCTGCGGCTAAGGGAGATTTCGGACAGGGAAGAACTGTACGCCCTGTTCGAATGCTATCTGCGCAGAGAACTCGATGAGACGGAATTTGACCATTTGGACGAAATCATCCGCGCGGTGCTGGGACATACCCTGGCCCTGCAGCTGATTGCCAGACAGGTGGAGTGCAGCCATATCTCAATTGCCCAGGCCGCTGCGCTCCTGAGGGAAAAAGGCTTTTCGGACATGGCGCCTGAAAAGGTGGATTATGTGAAGGACTGGCAGCTGCACCAGAATACGGTGGCCCGAATCGTCCATGTGATTTTCCAGGCGGATCATATGCTGGACAGGAAAAAAGCGTTGCTGAAAGCCCTGTCCATGTTTCCGGCAGCAGGGGTGGACATCAATGTCTTTTCCGACCTGACCATGCTGGAGACCAAGGATCCCCTTAACGAGCTGGCCAGGGAGGGCTGGATGCAGATGGAGGGGAGGCAGCTGTCGCTGCATCCGGTGGTGCAGGAGGTGGTCAGGAGGTGGGAATGGAGCCGGATGGATTGGGATGTATGCGGCCTGGTGATGTACGACATCCTGGAACGGATCGAATTGGAGACGCAAAGGGAAAACATTCCCTGGAGACAGCTGCTGGATATGCAATTGCTAAAAGCATGCATGGAGGAAGATCCAGCGACTGACGCAACGGTTCGGGAGTATGCAGCTGGAAAAGGGCTTGAGGGAGATTTTCTCCTGAAGTGCATCGAGAACAGCAACCAGGGGCAGATTACGGATCGCCGCAAGCTGCGCGTATGGCTCGATATGGCGGAAAGCGTCCTGGACTATTGCAGGAGAGAAACGGATGTTCGGGAGATGAAGATGTATTATCCTCTTTTATATGTCACTGTCATGAACATGCCGCCGGACAGGGAAGATTACATCCTGGAACATGCAAAAGAATGGCTGGCCAGCCTGGAGGAGGACGGCTGGGACTATGCGAAGGGAAAAGTGGTTTTGGATCTCTATGACAGAATCATATCCATATATGAAGAGCGAGAGGAAAGCCGGATGGCTTATTTCGAGCTGAAAAAGGTGGAAAGGATAGCCCGGGAATCTCGACACCATTATCTCAAAGGCCAGTATTACATGATTCTTGTAGGATATCTACAATCTATAACAGACTGGTATTATGGAAAGAATGCCCAGACAGGAAACATCCTGAAGTTGCTCTTTGCAGTCGGTAAGGCCATCTGGCATTTGAAGAGGGACAGGACAGATGACAGCAAGGTCATGTACACAGAAGCGCTCTTATCGAAAGTGTATCTGCTGACTTTGAGCTTCCCATGGAGATACCGGAAGATTATCAGACTGCTGGTGACGGCGAAAGGAATCGTTGAGGCGTGCACCCAGGAATATGCGAAAATCCGGAAGAGGTACTATGTGACAGAGGCCTGGTTCTACACGCTGATATTGAGGGATTATGAAGAGATGACCCACTCCATGTTGCGTGCAGAGGAAATCGCGCAGGCTACGGCGGACATGCCTCTGTCCGTAATAGATGATGTCATCCTGCCCTGGATGGCCATGCTCGGTGAATTCAGGAAATATGAGGAAGCAGCTGAAAAGCTGAAAAAGGGCATACAGATGTGCGAGAAAGACGAATATAAGGGCATCATTCCGTATATCCGGAAAAGAGTGCATTTATATGCGTGCCTGCTGGATATGTATTACCTGGGCGGGGATTTCACGAAATGCAGGGAAGTGATCGGAATCATTGACGAGGAGAACAGCAGAAACCGGGAGTATGGGGTGGTTAAGGTCATTGAGGAGGGGTATCGGGAGGAGATTTTCAATGGATAAAACGTGATACCATGAGGCATCGAAAGAGAATGGCTTATACTGAAGACCGCCGGAATTGAAAGTAGGAAAATAAGCAAAGGGTTCTTGCCAGCAATCCGCAGTCGGGATTCGTGGCAGGTTTTACTGGCGTGTGGTATAAATAAAAGACAGGAGAAAAAAGTATGGCGAGGATAAAGATTATCAGCAATCCATATAAAAGAGAGATTTTGTATTTCAATTTCAATGAAGAGTCAGCGGAATGGGAAGATATCAAGAACAACAATGCCAATAGCAGGTTAAGGGAAGACGAATCGGGTAAGGCGTTTTTGCCTTTTAAAATCAAGGAAATCGTAGATATTATTGTTGAGGAATACTATGCAGGTGCAGATAAGATTGAAATCGAGTTTGAAGGAACGCGAGATGATTACGCTGAGGTAGAAGCTGTTTGTCAAACAGATGACATACGGGAAAAGGTCATATTGACAAGAAATGTAAGGACTCTTGAAAACGCAAGAGATATCCTGGAAGATATCAAAGATACCTTTGAAGTGGTACACCCCATTATCAAGAAAATCGTGCACGATGACGAACGGGTAAAGAAAGATTTAAATAAAGTATCAGATGCACTGGACGACATCATCCCAATTTGTGTATTTGGAAACTATAGTGCTGGGAAATCGACATTTATCAATGCTTTGCTGGGTAGTGAGATTCTACCAAGCGGAGGAGACCCAGTGACTGCAAAAATATATCAGATTGAGCGTTCTATGCAGGAAGACAGAGCCAAAATAAGGTTTACATATAAGGAAGAAAATATACTCCTTTTATTTGAGGGAACTACATATAGAGTACAGGCTGAGAATGTGGAAAGTGAAATCATACAGGAAATCGACAAAGCGATTGCGGAATGTAAATACAATGATATGTCTTCAATGGTCAGCTGTGCACTGGAACTGATCAACGGCTTTAAAAAGCGTGATAAAAATAAAATTGTAATTGGTAATGTGATAGAATTGGAGATTCCATTTTCCAGGAATGGCATACTCGGACAATCGTATAATAAGTTCGTGATTTTTGATACACCGGGGTCGAATTCTGCTTCAAATAGTGAACATTCAAAAGTATTGGCAGAAGCTTTGGAAGGCTTTTCAAATGGTATACCGGTGTGGATTACACAGTATGAGACGATTGATAGCGAGGATAATGCGAATTTATGTGACAAAATATTTGAAATTAAAGCTTTAGATAAACGCTTTACCATGATTGTTCTTAACAAAGCAGATGGCTCTGATTTACCGGAAGAAGGGCTATCTGAGGGACAAGTAAAGGATATTTTGGAGTACAATGCTGTCGAAAAGATGTATGCAGGTGGACTTTATTTTGTCTCATCTATTATGGGGTTGGGCGCAAAAAACAATGGGGAACTGAAAGATAAGCATTATAGAAAGACATATCGTTCTCAACAGGAGATGTATTCTGATCCGGATGATTTGGATTATGTAGTATTATATAAATTTAATATTATGCCAGAACAGATAAAACACGCTGCAGTGGAATGTTCTGCAAAATGTGGTAATTTGATTTATGCAAATAGTGGATTGTACTGTATCGAGAGGGAGATAGAGAATTTTGCCAGTAAGCATTCGGCATATAATAAATGCCAAATGGTATATATGTTCTTGAATGATGTGATTGATGAAACGAATAAGAGGATTACTTACAGAGCGGAATCTTTGAAAAAGACGCGGGAGGCAAGGAAAAAAGAGTTAGAGTCAACGAAGTCACAGTTAATAGAGAGTATTATGGAGGAAGCGCAGACCAAGGAAAGTGAATTTGATAGAGAATCTAAAACGTTTCTGAAGTCATTCTTGGACAAAAAACTGATTTATGCATATACAACAGAAGATTTAGACGGATTGGGTGCGCAGATTCGAAGTCAGAACTCCGATGAAAGTGATTTTTTGTTACAGGAAAAAGACTTTGAGAAAGCAAAAGATAGTATGTGGGGCCATTTAAAAGCAAATGGGCGGGGCCTGCTCAAAGGGAATATCATCAGTTCAATTAAGAACATGAAAGAGGATTTTGCCAAGGATTATAAGGAGTTACAGGAAAGCAAAAAGGAGATGGATTTTGCTGAAAGTGAAATAGATAAAGCAACATCAGACAGTTTGCTGCAAATTGTTATTGATGAATATAAAAAGAATATTCTAGCAGCTAAAGATATTTTAAGTGAAGAGATAAAAGGGCGGTGGTATGCCAATGCGCAGTTGCTAAGGAATGGACTGATTGAGATTATTACAGGTTCGGAGGCGCTGTCCGTGGGACAGAGAGAGGAACTTTCCAGTATTATCATTAATTATCGCCCACTGGAATTTAACGATGATGCAGACAATATTTTTATCAAGAAGAGGTTTCTGAGAGGCAATGTATTAGGATTTCAGTGGTTTGAATCGGAAAAGCTGGATACAAAGCGGCTTTCGGGAAGTTATAATGAAAAAATGCGTAAAAATATAAGAGCAATCGCAGAAGAAATGAACAATGGTTGTTTTGTAAGCTTCAAAAACTGGGAGCAGAGCCTGGCATCTGTCATTGAGACAAACATTACGGAATATAATCCGCAGTTAAGGGATATGGCGGAAATGATAAAGGAAGAGACAGATAAGATTATCGAATTGGAGGAGAATCAGAAGGCAATCAGTTCGTCATTAGAAACAATAAGAGAAATGATGGCTTGGAAAATACTGGAGTAAAAGGGGGAATATATGGGCGTTAAAAATGTTGTGAAAAGAATCGGGCAGAGGGCAGGGGATAAGGTCGCAAAATTGTCTGCGCTGAGCCCATATCAGGTAGAGACGATACAGCTTCGGAGAGAGGAGTATTTGCTGGAAAAGCCAAACCCAAATGATGGAATTGCCCGGGTATGTACTGAGAGGTTGATGGCGGCCAGCAGCGTGGAAATATTCAATGCTTTTCTGCCGCAGATAAAGGAATTATATCTCCCAATCAGGAAAGAGGCAGAATATGACAAAGCTTTTTATGCAGAACATAATATCAGATATTTCAACATAACGAAGTGGGTGACGGATAAAAAAGAAAATAATTTAGAAAAACTGGTAAATGTATACGCAGTATTGTCTAATGAAGAATGTAATATTGCACTTGTATTCAACAGGACGCAACAGAATACGCAGGTCTACCTTGCAGTGGTGAATACACAGAATGCCGAAAATAATGTGGATGCAGACATTTTTAAGCATCGCCTGATTGAAGCGGTTCGTGGGAATTTCCCTGGCGCGGAATGGAAAGATGAGGGAATGGGTATCATACCATGTCTTAAAAATGAAAAGGCTTATTCTGTAGCCAGTGCCTCTAATATACCTACGGAAAAATCGGAGAAATTTATCAGCCAGACCATAGAAAAGCTTTTGGATGGAGTGATACCTGACACTAAAAAGAAAGAATATACGCTCATCTTGCTTGCTACTCCGATTCAGGATGTGGAAGAGAGAAAACTCAAACTGGGAGAATTCTATTCCGGGTTGGCGTCATATGCGTCCTGGCAGACGAGTTTTCAGTTTACGGAAAATAATGCGGTGGGGTCAGGAGCCACGATTGGGGTCAATGCCGGGGTGAGTGCTGGCGTGCAGAATGGGCAAAACTATTCTATAGGGGAGACGGATAGTGTTGCTGAATCCACAGGAAGGACAGAAACTGAAAGTAAAAGCGATACTGTTACGGATGCTGTTGCGAATGCGGAATCCAGTAGTGATGCGCATACAGAAAGTATAAATAGCAATAAGACAATAAGCCAAGGGGAAAATGAAACATTCGGGATAAATAAGTCCCGAACATTAGGTGAAAACTACTCTGAATCAAGCGGAGAAAATAGTTCGGTATCAGCGCAGGCGGGAATAAACATATCGGGATTGAGTGGTTCTGTAACTAAAGGGGGTGGTACATCTAGTTCTATTACTGCCGGGTCATCAGATACAATTACCTCTGGGAAAAACAGTAGCTATGGTACAAGTAGGAGTATGGCGGAGTCTTTAGGTAAGACCGCATCTGATACTCTGACAAAGGGACTAACTAATACAATTTCCAGGAGCGTATCTGAGACCACAGGAACTGCCGTTGCAAATACTCTGGGCAAAGCCGTGACCAAAGCAATGGCAAAAACGGCTGGAGTTGCCCAAAGTGTCAGTCTGGGAGGAAATTTTGGCGCTAATTTTGCTCGTTCTTCAACGATTACTGCTACTGTTGGGAAAAACGAAGGGATAACCCAGTCGTTTACAAATTTCAACATAAAACATGCCTTGGAGTTATTAGAAAACCAGATGAAGAGGCTGGAACAGAGTACAGCCTTGGGCATGTGGGACTTTGCCGCATATGTATTAAGCGAAGAGCAGAATGTGGCGAACAATGTGGCACATACTTATCTTGCGTTGACTTTGGGAGAAGAGTCCTATATGTCCAAATCCGCAATTAATTTATGGCGCGGCAATAGCATCGATAAGGATGAATCGGAGACTGCAAAAGAAATATGTGGGTACTTGAGGGAGCTAAGGCATCCTGTATTTGGACTGAATCCAGATATTGTCCAGGCGGATTTTGATAATATCATGAAACTGAAAGATAAAGAGCCTGTAGAGTTTCTTTCATACCCCTCGATTATCATATATCCCTCCCTATAATGTCAAGTGATTTTCCTTAAAAAATCAAGGAATTTTAAGTTTCATATCTCAGATGAATGAGCCAAG
>NZ_CALPDH010000048.1:0-28605 GCF_943193215.1 Acetatifactor aquisgranensis
CCCCTAATTGTGTGCCGCACAATTTTTCCCCCATGAATGGGGGCTAGGGGGTTGAAGTGCCGAAGGCACTTTTTTATGTGAAGAAAAATCCGTCCAAAAACAAAAATCATGTCCATAGGAAGTTGAAGGGGATACCGGATAACGATGGACACGGTTCCCTTCCAATCGTTTATGGAGGTGTGCTATGACCGAAGAACAGAAAACACAGATTGCAAATTTAAGGGGCGAAGGCTATGGGTATGTACGGATTGCCCAGGCTCTTGGCATATCAGAGAATACGGTGAAATCATTTTGCAGGAGGAAGAAGCTTGTCGGGAGAGCGGCGGCTTCCCAGGCTATGCCAGCCGCGGTCAGGGATGGGAATCATTTCTGTCTTTGCTGTGGAAAAGAGGTGGCGCAGACTCTTGGGAGGAAGGAGAAAAAGTTCTGCTCGGACAGATGCAGGAACAAATGGTGGAACAGCCATCTTGACCGGGTGAACCGAAAGGCTAATTACGAGTTTATCTGCCCACAGTGCAAAAAGAAATTCACAGCCTACGGCAACGCAAAAAGGAAATACTGCAGCCATGAGTGCTATATTGCCCACAGGTTTGGGGGTGGCGCGGATGACTGAAGAGCAGTTCAGGGCTGAAAAACTGTACCAGGCCACTATGAATATGGCAAGGAGGATGCTTTCGCAGGGGCTGATCTCGGAGGAAGAGTATTGTCAGATTGATACAATCTTCCTGGAGAAATACTGCCCCGTTTTCGGCACATTATTTTCTGCTACGCCGTTGACTTCCAGGGCGCAAAGAGTGATGTATGGTAGTGGAAAGGAATGATTTTATGGCGAAGATCAGAAAGATTGAGCAGACGGCGCCAGCTATTGTGCCCAGGAAAAAAGTAGCCGCTTACGCCCGTGTGTCCGTGGAAAGCGAGAGGATGAGCCATTCCCTATCCGCACAGGTCAGCTATTACAGCGCGCTGATCCAGCGTAACCCTGATTGGGAATACGCCGGGGTATATGCGGATTACGGGATCTCCGGTACTGGTACGGCCAGGAGGGACGAATTCAGGAAAATGGTAGAGGATGCGGATGCCAGGAAAATCGACATCATCCTCACCAAGTCGATACAGCGTTTTGCGAGGAATACGGTTGACCTTCTGGAGACTGTACGGCATCTGAAGGGCATCGGCGTGGAAGTGAGGTTTGAAAAGGAAGGGATAAGCTCCATGAGCGGCGACGGGGAACTGATGCTGACCATCCTTGCGTCCTTTGCCCAGGAGGAGAGCCGCTCCATCAGCGATAATGTGAAGTGGGGCACCCGCAAGCGGATGGCGGAGGGAATCCCCAACGGGCGTTTCCAGGTGTACGGTTACCGATGGGAGGGGGACGGGCTGGTCATTGTGCCAGAGGAAGCGGCGGTCGTCCGCAGGATTTTCCAGAACTTCCTTGACGGGAAGTCAAGGCTGGAAACGGAGAGGGAGTTTGCCGCCGAGGGCATCACCACGAGGGATGGCTGCCGCTGGGTGGATTCCAATCTCAAGGTTGTCCTTACGAACATCACTTATACGGGCAGCCTGCTCTTGCAGAAAGAGTTTATCGCAGACCCCATCACCAAGCACAGGAAGAAGAACCGTGGCGAGCTTCCGCAATATTATGTGGAGGACACGCATCCCGCCATCATTGATAAGGTCACTTTTGATTATGTGCAGGCGGAGATGGAACGGCGCAGGGAACTTGGCGCGCTGGCGAACAAGAGCCTCAATATCTGCTGCTTTACCGGGAAGATCAAATGCCCTCATTGCGGCGTCAGCTATATGCACAACAGGCGAACGGACAGAGGCTTGATGGAGTTTTGGAACTGCGGCAGCAAAAAGAAAAAGAAGGTCGGTGCTGGCTGTCCGGTAGGCGGGACGATCAACCACCAGAACCTTATGAAAGCCTGTGCGGATGTTCTGGGAATGGAGGAGTTTGACGAGGATGTGTTCCTTGACAGGGTTGACCATATAGAGGTGCCGGAGAAATACACGCTCGAATTATTCTTTAAAGACGGGAACCGCATAATCAGGGACTGTCCGAACACAGGACACCAGGACTGTTGGACGGCGGAATACCGTGCCGCCACATCTGAGAAAAGGCGGAAGTATGGGACGAACCCCAGGGGCGCGACCTGCTTCACAGGCAGGATTAAATGCGCCGAGTGCGGGAACAATTACCGCCAGCAGACGAGGAAGCGGAAGAATGGTGAAAAGTACCATATGTTTTCCTGCGCCACCACGAACACCTGTGGCAACAACAGCATCCATGAGGACGACCTCCAGAGGCTTTCCGCCGAAGCCATGGGGCTTGATGCATTCGATGCATCGGCTTTTTCTGAGAGGATTGACCATGTTGTGATTTCCAAAGGCGGCAGGATCGCATTCCATTTCAAAGATGGCGGGATCCATGAGGCTTCCTATAGCACTAAGCGCAGGGCGCAGCCATGGACGGAAGAACGCCGGAAAAAACAGGCAAAGGCGATTAGGGACAGCTTTACCGGGGAACGGCGGCAGAAGATGCGCGAAAGCATGAAGCGTCTCAGGAAGGAGCGTGGGGACGGATGGCGAAGAGAGTGACGACAATACCAGCGACGGTAAAAAAATATACGGCTGAGCCGCTTGCCGGGACGAAAAAGAGGCGCGTAGCAGGATATGCCCGTGTCAGCACCGACCATGAGGACCAGATCACAAGCTACGATGCGCAGGTAGACTATTATACCAGTTATATCCAGGGGCGTGACGATTGGGAATTTGCCGGGATATATACGGATGAAGGCATCAGTGCAACTTCCACCAAAAAACGGGAAGGCTTTAAAACCATGATTGCCGACGCGAAAGCCGGAAAAATAGACCTTATCATCACGAAGTCGGTCAGCCGTTTTGCGAGGAACACAGTAGACAGCCTTACGACAGTCCGGGAGCTGAAGGACAGGGGCATTGAGATATATTTCGAGAAAGAGAACATCTGGACGCTGGATTCCAAGGGGGAGCTGCTGATCACCATCATGTCCTCGCTGGCGCAGGAGGAGAGCCGATCCATTTCGGAAAATGTCACCTGGGGGCAGAGGAAGAGGTTTGCCGATGGAAAGGTCAGTTTTGCTTACAGCCGGGTTCTTGGCCTGGACAAAGGGCCGGACGGCAGGATCGTGGTGAATCCCCGGGAAGCTGAAACAGTGCGGCTGATATTCGGCTTATTCCTCGAAGGGCTTTCTCCCCATTCCATTGCGGTGGAGCTTACCAGGCGCGGCATCAAGACACCGGGCGGGAAAGATGTGTGGAACCAGCAGACGGTGCGCCGGATGCTTTCCAACGAAAAATACAAGGGGGATGCCCTCCTCCAGAAGGAATTTACGGTGGATTTCCTGAATAAGAAGACGAAAAAGAACGAGGGTGAAGTCCCACAGTATTATGTGGAGGGAAACCACGAAGCCATCATCAGCCCTACAGTTTTCGATATGGTGCAGGCGGAGCTGGAGAAACGGAAACGGGGCGGCTCCCGGTACAGCGGGGTCAGCATCTTCTCCAATAAGATTAAATGCGCTGACTGCGGCGGATGGTTTGGCTCCAAGGTCTGGCATTCCACGGATAAGTACCGCAGGGTCATTTACCGATGCAACAACAAATATAAGGATAAAAAATGCGGGACTCCCCATGTGACGGAAGAAGAGGTCAAAGCGGCATTCCTATCCGCCTATAACAAGCTGGTTTCTGAAAAGGAAGAAATTGTAGCGAATGCGGAAACTATCCGGGAGACACTTTGTCGGACGGATGCGCTGGAGGAAGAGAAGCATGGCTTGGAAAATGACATGGCAATGTTGGCGGGGATGGTGCAGAGTGCTATAGACGAGAATGCCCGTATAGCCCAGGACCAAGGGGAATACCAGGAACGCTATAATAGGCTGGTGGAACGGTATAATACGACTAAAGCACAGTACGATGAGGTTGCCAGAGCCATTACGGAAAAGGAAGCGCAAAATAAGCGGCTGGCAGGCTTCATCAAAATTTTGAAGGCACATGATGGTATCATTGCTGAATTTGATGAAAGGCTATGGAGCAGCATGGTGGATTTCGTGACGGTTGGCAGGAATAAGGAAATGGCGGTGACTTTCCGGGACGGTACGGAGATAACAGCATAGAAATACAGTTTATGATGCACCTCGCTTAGGCGGGGTGTTTTTGTGTTTGGTTAAACTTTTGCCTGTGTGGGTTGGTCGCATAAAAATATTAGAGGGTGACAAATAGAAAAAGATAAGTTATAATAAATTATCCGATTTGTGAAATTAATAGAGTAATGAGCAAAAAATAGGAGCATAAGCATGGTTCGAAATAATATAGAAGTGGACGTTAAAGTCAAATGCATAGAATCCGAAATAACTCAGGTGCAGCTAGCGGAAAATATTGGGACTACCAGTTCTTATGTGAATCGTATTGTCAAGAAAAAAGAAGGGGTCGTTAATAAGACATTTGTGCAAATGATGGAGGCTTTGGGATATGATATTGAATTGATTTATACAAAAAGGGACATGGAAGGTGGTAATCATAATGGGGATGTCTTATAGGCACTCAGCCGGATTTGGAAAACGAATGGAATACAGCATAATTGGAAAGATGCTGATGGAAGGGCTGGACTGCTATGTTCCTTTGGTGGATGACCATGGAGTTGATTGTGTTATCAAAAGGGGGATGGTACATACATAGAAGTGCAAATTAAAGCGAGATTCCGCGAAGTGGCAGAAGGAGATGCTGCATTGTTTTCAGCGATATCACATGAACGGAAGGAAAATTTTTATTTTGTTTTTTATTCAGAGCGCCTTGATTTGACATGGATTCTGTCTTCAGAAGAATTCTTGAAAGAGTGTGTAACGAATAAAACCGGAAAGAATGCCGGGAAAAGAAGCATCTGGTTTAATTGGGAATAAAACGGACGGAAATGGAGAGAAAAAAGAATACTGCAAGCCGCAGTTTGAAAAATACATCTGTAATGATTTTTCAAGGCTTTACTGAATAGGAGAAGGAAGTTATGAGAAGCACGGAACGAGGATTCGTAAACAGAAATCGACAGAAGAATAATGGGAGAACGCAGATACCTGGCACAGATAATCAGCAATGGTTTTATGAAATGGAGTGCTTGGGATGTGGCCATAAATATTATGCCAATGGAAGTGATATCTGGCAAAGGAAATGCCCGAGATGCCAGGGAGGCAGGCCATAACATTCCAGGAAAGGAAACAGGGTATGGGTAATATAACAGAGGAAGAGAATAAGCTGTTTGCAGAGCTAAGGACTTACAATCCAGATATAATAGATGATGGGGTTGCAGACGAAGAAGGATATCTATCTGCAAAATATAAAATCATGTATGTGCTGAAAGAGGTTAATGGTGGGAAAAGCTGGAGCCTTCGGGAATTTGTACGGAATGGTGGCCGACCCCAGACATGGGATAATATTGCCCGGTGGACAGAGGCTATTTTGGATTTGGATGCGGAGAGACCATGGAGTTATTGGGAAAAGGATAACGAAGCCCGTAGGAACAGAATCCTGAAAATGATTTGTGCTGTCAATGTGAAGAAGACATCCGGTGGACATACATCAAATGCAGATGAGATTTATCAGGCTGCAATGGATAACAGTGCTATTCTTCAAAAGCAATTAAACTTGTATGATCCGGATATTATCATTTGCTGTGGCACGGAAAAAGCATTTGTCGATGCATGTTATAAAAATCAAGAACTGGACTGGAAAATGACATCACGTGGAATTTGGTATTTTGTAGATGATGGTAAAGTTGTAATTTCTTTTGCCCATCCAGAAGCACGAGTCAAAGACTGTTTTTTACATTATGCTTTGATGGATGCGGTAAAGGAAATTCGATTAACACGGATTTTGTGAATAAAAAGAAAACATGGGGAGGCATGACAGAATGTCAGAAAAAAGAGAAAATTGGTGTTCTGGTAAAGTTTGCTTTTTTAATAACGCTAAAGTTGATTACCGTGCTGAAATTTGTTTTGATGAGTATCATCAAGGGATTATTACTATTTATGGGGTTGCACGGGAAGACTTGTCTGCTGCAGAACACGGTGAATATAAGTTGATGGTAATACTTTTGGAAAATAAAGAATATATTTCTGCTTTTGATTTATATGTAAAAGAGATAACGTGTGATACAAAAATGGTTGATGAAATGCCTGAGTTTGATGGCGGGAAAATTGTTGCAGTATCGTCTGCTATTCTTAAAGGAAAAAATTTTTTTCGAGATGAAGATACTTGTAAAGAATTAATCATGGAAGTAACAGATGGATGTGAGTTGATTGGAGTGTGTCCATATGATTTAAATAGAAAATATATGGATATTTTAACATATAAAAATATTGAAATTCCGATTCAAATATCCACCATTCATATTAATACAGTAATTGGTGAATTATGGTTGGATGTTTTTCCAACTTATAAACAAAGTAAAGATTCGTTTGCTATAGGTTTTTTACATAAAATTCAGTTTAAACCTACCAAAGCATTAAAGATAACGGAGATTCGTGAAACACTGGCCAAATTAACTTCCTTTTTAACTTTATTATGTGGGGAGACTGTAACGATTAATAAACTATCTGTAATGAAAAAAACAGATTCTGATGATGGATTAATGGATTTTATTGGAATCTGCAATTTTAAAAAGGAAAAATTGAATGTTTTAAACAGTTCAGGTATTGATGCAACAGGTTTTAAAAGGGTTTCCGTATTTAAGCTGTCAGATTTCAATGACTTGGAAAAAGCTATGAATTTTTGGTTTGAACATTATGATAAGCTATTAAATGCTCAAAAAGCATACGATAGAATTTTATTGGATGAGGAATTAAAAATTGCAACAGCCGGAAAATTCTTAGCAGCTATGCAGCTTGTTGAAGGTTATGCACAGGCTTTTGCGGATGAAGAACAGGAAATAAAAATTTTTGAGAGTAAAAAACAAAAAATTCTTGCCATGTTGACGGAAGAGGAAGATATAGAGTTGGTAGACAAAGGTTTGGGATTTTCGGGAATATCGTTCAGAAAAGCGCTCAAAGAATATTTGTATAAAGGCTCCAATTGTTTAGAGGAGATTTCAAAAACGGCATTTTTTAATAAGCATAATGGACTAATAGACAGGATTGTTAATGATAGAAATTTCTATACACATTCTTCTAACAGAACAACGCCACAGATGCATTTTGACGAGATGCTGAATGTTACGTCTGTGTGCAAGGAAATATACAGAATTTTAATTTTCAATGAGATGGGAATACCACATTCCTTGTTAGTGCAGAGGTTTTTTCATAGTCGTAAAAGTGCAGCAGTATTTTCTAATGTATTAGGAGTTAAACTATGTGCAGAAGGAAATCTTCCAAAATATGATGGTGCTATGTGGCATTTTACGGATTGAAAGTATTATAACTCCAGCCAACTGGTGGATATTTGGGCGAGGACATTCTTTAAAAAAAGATGTGACGTTTACCATAAAACCGGATGCAAATGCACCCGGTGCGTGTTCATCGTTACCACAGTACAGATATGCAAAAGTTATATTGTATCATTTATAGGACGGCAACCGAACCCTCCTGCGGCGTGGGCAATTTCTTCGGTATGCTGCCGGAGGAAATGCGGGGCAGCAAACTGTACGGCGTGGAACTGGATTCCATCACCGGGCGCATCGCAAAACAGCTCTATCCCAAAGCAGACATCACTATCGCGGGCTTTCAAACCACTGACCGGCGGGATTTTTATGATTTAGCCGTAGGAAACGTGCCGTTTGGCCAGTATTCCGTCAATGACCGGGCCTATAACAAGCTGAACTTCAACATCCACAACTACTTTTTCGCCAAATCGCTGGACCAGGTGCGTCCAGGCGGCGTCGTGGCCTTTGTCACCAGCCGCTACACGATGGATTCCAAGGATTCTACGGTGCGCCGGTATCTGGCGCAGCGGGCGGAGCTGTTAGGCGCGATCCGTCTGCCCAACAATGCGTTTAAGGCCAATGCCGGGACAGAGGTGGTATCCGACATCATTTTCCTGCAAAAACGTGACCGCCCGATTGACATTGCCCCGGACTGGACGCAGACCGGACAGACCGAAGATGATTTTACCATCAACCGCTATTTCCTGGACCACCCGGAAATGGTGCTGGGCAGGCAGGAGCCGGAAAGCACCGCTCATGGCATGGATTACACCGTAAATCCCATTGAGGGATTGGAACTTTCCGACCAGCTGCACGACGCCATAAAATATATTCGCGGAACCTACCAGGAGGCCGAACTGCCGGAGCTGGGCGAGGGGGAAGAAATTGATACTTCTATCCCCGCTGACCCTGATGTAAAAAACTATTCCTATACCGTTGTGGACGGTGCGGTGTACTATCGGGAAAACAGCCGCATGGTGCGCCCTGACTTAAACGCCACCGCCGAGGCCCGCGTAAAAGGGCTGGTGGAACTGCGGGACTGTGTGCAGAAGCTCATCGCACAGCAGATGGACAGCTTTGTTTCGGATACGGCAATCCGTGAAACCCAGGCCGAATTGAACCGGCTCTATGACGCATTTTCCGCAAAGTACGGGCTTATCAATGACCGGGGGAACCGGCTGGCCTTTGCCGATGATTCCAGCTATTATCTGCTCTGCGCGCTGGAAGTCATTGACGATGACGGACATCTGAAGCAAAAGGCGGATATGTTCACCAAGCGCACCATCAAGCCCCATCAGGCCGTTACTGCGGTGGACACCGCCAGTGAAGCCCTGGCTGTTTCCATCGCGGAAAAGGCCGAGGTGGATATGGCGTACATGGCCGAACTGAGCGGCAAAACCCAGGAGGAATTGGCGCAGGAGCTATGGGGCGTGATCTTCCGTCTGCCCGGACCACTGGCGGAGGGGGAATCGCCCCGTTATGTGACAGCGGATGAATACCTCTCCGGCAACGTGCGCCGGAAACTGCGGCAGGCACAGCGGGCGGTGGACAAAGACCCCGCCTTTTCTGTCAATGTGGAGGCACTGACCGCCGCCCAGCCCAAGGATTTGGACGCATCGGAAATCGAGGTGCGCCTGGGGGCTACCTGGATTGACAAAGACTATATCCAGCAATTCATGTACGAAACCTTCCACACCCCGTACTATCTGCAAGGAAAGATTGAGGTCAAGTATGTCCCCTACACCGCCGAGTGGCAGATCACCAGCAAAAACGCCGTTGGGTACGGCGATGTAGCCGCCAACACCACCTACGGAACCGACCGGGCCAACGCCTACAAGATTCTGGAGGACAGCTTAAACCTGCGGGATGTCCGCATCTATGACACCGTTGAGGACGCCGAGGGCCGGGAGCGCCGGGTACTCAACGCCAAAGAAACCACCCTTGCCGCCCAGAAGCAGATGGCGATCCGGGAAGCCTTCCGGGACTGGATTTGGAAGGACCCACAGCGGCGGCAGACGCTGGTGCGCCAGTACAACGAGGAAATGAACAGCATCCGCCCCCGCGAGTATGACGGGCAGCATATCCGGTTTGCGGGCATGAACCCGGAAATCACCCTGCGGGAACACCAGAAAAACGCCATCGCCCATGTGCTGTACGGCGGGAATACCCTGCTGGCCCATGAGGTGGGCGCGGGCAAGACCTTTGAAATGGTAGCCGCCGCGATGGAATCCAAGCGGCTGGGCCTGTGCCAGAAATCCCTCTTTGTGGTGCCGAACCACCTGACCGAGCAGTGGGCCTCCGAGTTTTTACGGCTCTACCCTTCCGCGAATATCCTTGTCACCACCAAAAAGGATTTTGAAAGCCACAACCGCAAGAAATTCTGCGCCCGTATCGCCACCGGGGACTATGACGCGGTGATTATCGGACACTCCCAGTTTGAGCGTATTCCCATCAGCCGGGAACGGCAGGAGCGCCTGCTGCGGGAGCAGATCAATGAGATTACCGACGGGATTGCCGAGGTGGAGGCCAGCGGCGGGGAACGCTTTACCATCAAGCAGCTGGAACGCACCAAAAAATCGTTGGAGGCAAGGCTGGAAAAATTGCAGGCCGAGGGCCGCAAGGACGATGTGATTACCTTTGAGCAGCCGGGCGTGGACCGGCTGTTTGTGGACGAGAGCCACAATTATAAGAACCTCTTTTTATACACCAAAATGCGGAATGTGGCGGGGCTTTCCACCACAGACGCGCAGAAATCCTCCGATATGTTTGCCAAATGCCGCTACATGGACGAGATCACCGGCAGCAGGGGCGTTGTGTTCGCCACCGGAACGCCGGTCAGCAACAGTATGACCGAACTTTATACCATCCAACGCTACCTCCAGTATGAGCGGCTCCAGGAATTGAACATGACCCATTTCGACTGCTGGGCCAGCCGCTTTGGGGAAACGGTGACAGCCCTGGAACTGGCCCCGGAGGGGACGGGCTACCGGGCGCGGACAAGATTTTCCAAGTTCTTTAACCTGCCGGAGCTGATGAACCTGTTCAAAGAGGTGGCGGACATCAAGACCGCCGACCAGCTGGACCTGCCCACCCCGGAGGTGGAATACCACAACATCGTGGCAAAGCCCACCGGACACCAGCAGGATATGGTGAAGGCCCTCTCCGAGCGCGCCGCCAAGGTCCATTCGGGGACCGTTGACCCATCAACCGACAATATGCTGAAAATCACCTCGGATGGCCGCAAGCTGGGGCTGGACCAGCGAATCATCAACCCCATGCTGCCGGACGAACCCGGCACAAAAGTCAACCAGTGCGTGGACAATATCCTGCAAATCTGGCGGGACGGACAGCCGGAAAAGCTGACCCAGCTGGTGTTTTGCGACATTTCCACACCCCAGGCGGCTGGCTCCAAAAAGGTGGCTAAAACGCTGGATAACCCGATACTTCACGCTCTGGAACAGGCAGTTCCAGAGCCGGAGAAACCGCTGGCCTTTACGGTCTATGAGGACATCCGGCAGAAACTCATCGCACAGGGTATGCCCGCCAGCCAGATCGCGTTTATCCATGAAGCCAATACCGAAGTCCGCAAAAAGGAGCTGTTCTCCAAAGTCCGCTCCGGCCAGGTGCGCGTCCTGTTAGGCTCCACCCAGAAGATGGGGGCCGGGACCAACGTGCAGGATTTGCTGGTGGCCCTTCACAATCTGGACTGCCCCTGGAGGCCCGGAGATGTAGGACGGATTTTGCGGACATTCAAAATAAAAATGAATGTGGAGGTAACAAGCAATGGCAAAATCATTATTTGAGGAACTGGGCGGCAGATACAAAAGGCAAGGAGATTATCTAATACCGTGCATAGCTTTACCTGCCGAAGAAGAACAGTCAATAGGCATATGGGGACAGCGGCACTTAGACTATCTGAAGCAATACCGCAGGGTTACATACACCAATCTTCTCACAAGCGGCAGGCTCAATGCCTATCTTGTCGATGTAGACAGGCAGGCACAGGAACGCTTTGAAAGGCTCATAGAGGGCATGAAACAGGCACAGGGCATAACAGAACAGCTAAAGGAAGAAAATGCCTTAGAATGGACAGGACGGCACAATGATGTGAGGGCTTGTGCAAGGGAAGTTGTGGAAAGGGAAATCATATATTCATAGATTTATATATTGCAAATAATAATCAGGGGGCGAGGATATTTCCTTGCTCCCTTTGTATGTAAAATGTTGAATAAAATGGTATATCTTTATGAAATCTTCAAAACTGTACAGTACCCTTTTCCTATCAAAATCAAGAAAGGAAATGAACACTATGGATTTCATATTGAAAACAACAAATCTTAGTAGGAATTTTGGGAAACATTCTGCTGTAACGGATGTATCAATCCATGTACGGGAAAAAAGCGTTTACGGACTATTAGGCCCGAACGGGGCAGGAAAATCTACAATCCTAAAGATGGTAACAGGTATGCTCCGTCCAACATCTGGCACGATTGAATTTGCCAGCCATGCATGGAACAGACAGGACTTAAAGCATATTGGGGCTTTGATAGAAAATCCCCCGTTATATGAAAATCTGACGGCATTTGAAAATTTAAAAGTAAGGACTATTTTGTTAGGCTTACCAGAGCAGCGAATAAATGATGTATTAAAAATTGTGGATTTGCAAAATACAGGAAAGAAAAAAGCAGGACAATTCTCAATGGGGATGAAACAGCGGTTGGGGATTGCAATAGCATTGCTGAATCATCCGTCTTTGTTAATTCTGGATGAGCCGACAAACGGATTAGACCCGATTGGTATCGGAGAATTGCGAAACTTAATCCGCTCATTTCCACAGCAAGGGATAACAGTTATATTGTCAAGTCATATTCTTTCAGAGGTACAGCTTATTGCAGATGACATAGGCATTATTGCAAACGGTACGCTTGGATATGAGGGCGAAATGCAGCATAGTGGAAATCTTGAGGAACTGTTTCTCAAAGTCGTTGAAGAAAGCAGGAGGTAACAGGATGAAAAAATATATACGCTCAGAATGGATGAAACACAGACGGACTTTTGTAATGAAAATTCTTATCCTTGCCCCTGTTATTACGCTGCTTATGAATGTGTTTGCACCAATGTGGTATCAGCAAAATTCATTTAACTGGTGGTATATTTTGCTTTTCCCAGGCTGCCTTACTTTGCTTTGTACAATATGCGAGCAGCGGGACGGGGGAAAGATGAAATACAGAAGCCTTATTCCTCTTTCCATAAAGCTTGAAAATGTCTGGATTGCAAAAGCGACTGTTATATTGCTTTTTGACATTGCAGCAAACTTAGTATTCTTAAGTTTGAATATGCTTGGCGGCGTGGCAGTTTTCCTTATTTACGAAATTCCAATCAGTATATCGCTGATTCAGGCTACAGCGGGCATCTTTTGTATTATTGTGGCATCTATGTGGGAAATACCAGTCTGCTTGTGGCTGTCGAAAAAGGTTGGTGCATTTGCAACAGTTGTGATAAATGCAGGAATAGGCTCATTCTTAGGGGTAGCACTGGCGAATACTAAGTTTTGGATTTTTTGCCCGTATAGTTGGATATCCCGTTTAATGGTTCCTGCAATTGGGATATTGCCAAACGGTGTACCTGTTTCTGAAGAAGCAGGTAATTTACCAGTGCCAGTTGCGATGATTGTTTTAGCATTACTGTTTTCCGTGATACTAAGTTTCACTTTGCTAAGGCTCAGTGCTAAAAGTTTTTCACAGCAGGAGGTAAAATAGTGAGAACAATATTAAGGTGTATAAGAGCGAATTGTCTTAAAACGAAGCGTTCTATACTGAGTGTTATTTATGTACTTGTCCCTTTTGTATTGGCTTTGGCATTTGCAGGCTATTTTCATATTTCAAATTGGGACAGGACACTTAAGATAAGTGCTTTTCTTGAAATGATGGGTATCATATATCCGTTTTTGATTGGAATCACCGTGGGAATCATTGCACAGCAGGAAAGTCGGGCAGGACAGTATCAATTTATATTGAGTGCTGTCCCATCAAGGGTAAGCGTTTATATCGGGGAAATATGTTTCTTACTGATAAATTCCTTATTATTTTGTGTAGTTGCTGTTGCCTGTTTTTCACTCCTTTTTCCGTTTGCTTCCATAAATGGCTGCATTCAGATTATAGGGCTTCTGCTTTTAGGTACTGCCCCTATATATCTGATACATTTCCTGTGTGCTTTCATGTTTGGTAAAAGTGCTTCTATGGGGCTTGGAATAGCAGGAAGTTTATTGGCGGCAATTATGCTCACGGGTTTAGGGGATATATGTTGGCAATATATTCCGTGGGCGTGGAGCGTCCGCTTTATGGATTTCTGGTGTCTTTCTGTCACGGACAGGAATGCTTATTTGCAGAGTTGCAATTCATTTTACGGTGGGATTATAATAAATGTAATGGTGGTGCTTGTGTTGTTTGCTATCGGCATTATTTGGATTAAGTTATGGGACGGAGGAAAAGAAAATGATTAAGAAAATGCTGTTGGTATGTGTATGTCTGATAGCTTTAAGTGTCTGTTTCACGGGCTGCAATAACAATCAAATATTGGATACGGCTGATAAGAATAATACGCTGAATGACACTCTTCCAAAATATGAGCTGAATACTGCTGATTATACGGAGATAAGCTTTGACGGAAAGACATACGCCATTACAGAAAGAACAACAAAAGCCTCTGATTTAGGTGAAGAAATTGGGCAGGTTTCTCAAAACATCACAACGGTTGAAGGAGATAAATTGCGGTATGGATATGTTTATATGCTTGAGGGAACAACGGATATTGCAGTAAATATCAATGAAAAATATTTTATTGCAGAATTGACAGATAAATAAAGGAGGATTTAAATTGGCACGGTTGTTGGTAATTGACGATGAAAAAGCCATTCTTGACTTAGTTAAGAATGGCTTGGAAAAAGATGGTCATATTGTTGCTATATGTGGAAGTGCAACGGATGTTGCGGTAGACCGCTTGAAAGATTACGATTTGATTTTGTTAGATATTATGATGCCAGATGTTGATGGATTCATGTTTTGCAAAAAAATCCGAGGGCTTGTGGATTGTCCGATTCTGTTTCTTACTGCAAAGGTTTTGGAAACAGACATCATCTACGGGTTAGGATTAGGGGCTGATGATTATATTACAAAACCTTTCCGAATAGGAGAACTGAGAGCCCGTGTTTCTGCCCATCTGCGGCGGGAAAGGCGGGAGCATCATAACACTTTAGGATTTGAGCAGGAAATCAAGTTTGATTTGTCCTCAAAGGAACTATCTGTAAAAGGGGAAAAAATCAGCTTAACCAAAAGTGAATATGAGATTTGCGAGTATTTAGCCAGAAACAGCGGACAGGTATTCACAAGGGAACAGATTTATGAAGCGGTCTTTGGGTTTGACGGTGACAGTGATGATTTGACAATCGCAACACATATAAGAAATATCCGCAGTAAACTGGCGGGATACGGCATTGCTCCGATTAATACAGTCTGGGGGGTTGGATACAGATGGGAAAGGCAAAATTGATTTCATTGCAAAAAGTTTTCTGGAGATTTTTAATCATTTTGATATCAGGTCTGTTCCTGTCAGTGGCAATTCCCTTCCAGCTTCTTGCACTGGCTTCAAGTGCAGGGTATGTGACCTATGCCAATAATGCGGAACATTCTGTGCAAAAAATATCTCCAATCATTGCTGCAGCTCCGGATATTACAAAAGTTGTCATCCCATCCTATTGTGAATATTTAATACTTGATACAGATTACAACATCCTTTATACAAATATGGATGTAACAGAACAGAGCAATGCATTAAAATTTGCAAAAACTGGAGAAAACAGTGACCTCACAAGCAGGACGCAATATCAATTCATACCGAGGGAAGAAGAATATTGTGTATTAAAATATTATATAGGCTCACAGTATAAAAGCAACTGGATGCAGAAATATTTACCTGCCCCCGAAACCCTGTTGTTATTGCTCATAGGAATCAATTGCATTGCCGTTTGCGTTTGTCTGACGCTGCGATATTCCCAAAAGCTGAAAGTACAGTTAGCGCCGTTGACTATGGCTACAGAACAAATTCAGCATCAGAATCTTGACTTTGAAGTGGGAAGCTCCGAAATAAGCGAGTATAACGCAGTACTGTACTCCATTTCAAAAATGAAAGACAGTTTAAAATCATCTTTAGAGCAGCAATGGAAAATAGAACAATTACAAAGAGAACAGATTGCAGCATTTTCCCATGATTTGAAAACACCTTTGACAGTAATTCAAGGCAATATAGATTTAATAAGCGAAACAAAGCTTGATGATGAACAACAGTTGTATGCGAAATATATTACAGAAAGTTTGGAACAGATGCAGTTGTATATCAGAACCTTAATTGATATATCCCAGACGGTTATGGGGTATCAGCTCCATTTAGAAGATATTGACCTAATTGAATATATGAAGCGGATTGAATCGCAGGCAAATTTATTGTGTATTACAAATGGGATATGTCTGCACATGGAAATAGGAAGAAGTGAAGGGTATTTCAAAGCAGATAAATTGTTGTTGGAACGGGTAATTATGAACGTCATTCACAATGCGTTAGACTATTCGCCGCAAGGAGGAAACCTTTATGTAACGGCACAGAAAGCTGACGGATTTTTGAAAATATCTGTAACCGATGAGGGAGATGGCTTTACTTCCGAAACATTGCATCATGCAAAGGAACAGTTTTTTATGGGGAACAGAAGCCGGAATTCAAATCTGCATTTTGGTTTGGGACTTTATATTACAAACACGATTGTTACTCAGCATAATGGACAGCTCATATTAGAAAATTCTCCTGAAACAAAAGGCGGACAAGTTACAATTAAAATTCCATATTAGAATTTCATGGGCGATGCAAATGGTATCGCTCATTATTTTTAATCTTTATGAAATCTTCAAAAATAGCCTGTACTATTTTGAAAGTGAAAGGATGAAATGAAATGTTGCCCACCAAACAAAAAAACGATGTTTCGGTGAGCCGATTTGCCGTGCTTTGAACACTCTCCGACTTCGCTTTTTGGAGTTTGGAGAGATTTTTTATGTTCTTTTTTCGGGCGGTCATCCATCTGCTCATACAAAGTAAAGTTTATCAATACATAGCATATCGGGAAAAGGCAGGAAGCCTGTTAAAAAAATCCCTGCCAATGCAGCGGGACTTCTCACCATGAAGGTAGAAGTTCAATCTCCATATAACAGAATTATGATTTCCTATAACCGTGAAGGTCACAGTGCCTTTGCGGTTTTTCTTTTGTCGTTTTTTATCGGAATGTGCCGCAGGGCTGTTTCTGCTGTTGGTTGTCGTTCGCCGCCCTCTCCATTTGGATTTTTACATTTTCAAAAAT
The DNA here is from genome assembly GCF_943193215.1 of Acetatifactor aquisgranensis. Lineage (NCBI taxonomy): Bacteria > Bacillati > Bacillota > Clostridia > Lachnospirales > Lachnospiraceae > Acetatifactor > Acetatifactor aquisgranensis. Next base: position 16,848 of record NZ_CALPDH010000048.1, read on the forward strand.
TCAGATTGGAGGAAGATACGGTGAAGTATGCACCAAGAAAGGTATATATCAAAGAAAGTGGTAATTATGTAGAACTGTCCTATATGGACTTCTGCCGCCGCAGGCAAGCCGACCAGAGTTACATGGACAAGCTGTTTATCCCCGTGTAGGGCTGTCTGCTTGAAGTCGTGCGAGAACAGTACGCAGATTTCTACAAGGAGAAAGAACGGTGGCGTTATCTGCAAAAACTGGATACGAACCACAAGCTGCTGTCATTGGAGGGATTTACGGACAGTGAGGGAAATGTGCTTGACTTCGTTGTGGATGAAGCGGTGGACGTTGCAGAAACCGTTGTCCATGCGGTGATGGTGGACAGGCTGAAAGCCGCCCTGCCTTTATTGTCGGATGGTGAGCTGGCATTGATACAAGCCATCTTCTTTGAAGAACTTTCCGAGCGGGAAGTCGGATTGCGGTTAGGTATGACGCAGAGTGTTGTCAATAAACGCAAAGCCAAAATCCTTGCAAAGCTGAGGAAGATAATCGAAAACAAAATTTAAGGCGTTCAGCCCCTTTGTTTTTTCCTTTGGGAAAATGAGGGGGCTTTTGTCTGCCCTCTCAATCAATTCTGATTGGAGGAAATAAGGATGGCATACAACCACGGACGGGAGGACAGGAAATGGCGCATCTGGAAAGAAGCCGAGGAAAAGGTTCTGCGTGAGTGCGGCGTTGATGAAGCGACCATTGAGCAAATCCGCACAGACGACAGGGCAGATTTTAATTCCAACAGGCGGTTTTACCGATGGGCGAGCGACTTTGGCGAATACCTTGAGGGTATGGCAGACAGGGAGAAACAGGCGGAGGTAAAGTCTGTTTCTGATTTACTGGATGAGATTGAGAACGAAACCCTGTACCTTGCCTTAATCACGGTGGACAGGCGCACGTTACAAATCGTCCTGCTGAAAATGCAGGGATATTCCACAAAGGAGATTGCCCCGCTTGTGCATTTAACGGCAGGGGCTATTTATGCGAGGTTAAACCATCTGCGGAAGAAGCTGCGGAAAATTTTATAAGTGTCTAATACATCCTGCTTTCCTATGGGCTATCGGGTGAGGGGCAATCCTCTCATTCAATTCTTTTCGGGAGGAAAGCAGGATGGCATATAGGGATAAGACATACACGCTTCGGGAGGAATCCAAGGAAAGCGGCAAAAGGTATTTTATCAGCTTTAAGGACGGGCAGAGGGTACACCACGAGATAGAAGTGTCCGAGGAACTCTTTCTTGAATTTCGGCAGATGGAACGCAGGAACAGGAACCTTCAGCAATGGAACCAGCGGCACAGGGAGTTTAACGAGGTATGGGATGAAACGCTTTACAGACGGGCGTTGCGAGTGCCTAAGACGCTTGATGAAAGCATGATTGAGAAAGAACGGAATGAACTGTTTTACAAATCGGTTGCCCGACTGCCAGAGATACAAAGGCGGCGTTTCCTGCTCTATTACGAGTATGATTTTAATTTTTACCAGATTGGCGAGATGGAGCATTGCACCGCTTCCGCTGTCCAGAAGTCTGTTTCGGTTGCAAAGGAGAAAGTCAAGGCAGAAATGAGGAAGTATCTTCAACCTTGACTGTTACCGCCCGAAAAAGGAATCCGCTTATTATCGGCGTGGGGATGGCGGCATTACATACTCTCACTCTTTTTCGTGGGAGTAAATCTAATTTAAGGAGGTCACACCTATGCGCAACAAAACCAAAGACACCACCCGAAAGGAGGAATTCTATGCAGAAGCTTCAGACAGTCAACGCCGACACGCTTCTTTATGAGCCGCTTGAGAAGCCGTCCTTTGTGGTGGACGGTCTGATCCCCACGGGCTTAATCCTGTTCTGCGGCTCACAGAAAATCGGCAAGAGTTGGCTCATGTTAAAGCTCTGCCTATGCGTGTCGCAGGGAATCCCCTTATGGGATATGCACACACAGGAGGGCGACGTGCTTTACCTCTGTTTGGAGGACACGTTCTGCCGCATACAGGACAGGCTGTTCCATTTGACGGACGAAGCGAGCGGGCGGCTTCACTTTGCGGTGGCAAGCGATAAGCTCTCAGACGGTCTTATCGTGCAGTTGGAGGACTATTTGAAAGAATACCCCGACAGCAGGCTCATTGTCATTGACACCTTACAGAAAGTCCGTACCGCATCCAAAGACAACGCCTATGCAAGCGACTACGGGGACATCTCCCTTATCAAAGACTTTGCCGACAGGCACGCTATAGCGGTCATTGTCGTACACCATATCCGAAAGCAGAATGACAGCGACGTGTTCAACAAAGTGTCTGGCACGACGGGATTGACGGGGAGTGCAGACGCAACCTTTGTTCTGGAACAGGAAAGCCGTGCGTCCAATGCCGCAAAGTTATATGTGACGGGCAGGGATACGCCCTATCAGGAGTTTACGCTCCGTTTCCGTGATTGCAGTTGGGAGTTGGTGGAGCGGAAAGAGCAGGAACAGCTTGCCAAAGAAGCGATACCAGACGTTCTTTTTCGGTTGGTGTATTTCATGCAAGACAAGGGGGAATGGACTGGCACGGCAACAGAACTTCTGGAAGCGATGGGGGAAACGGGAACGCCGCCCAACATCATGACGAAACGGCTCAACGAATACCGTGCCGGTTTCCTCAGTGAAAACAATATCTGTTACAGCTACCACAGGAAGAAAGGGGGCAGGGAGATTTCCCTCACAAGGCAGTCGGGTGACGGTGGTGACGGTGATGACGGTTAGATTGGGATACCCCCTGCCACTGTCACCGTCATAGCGGATGTATGTAAAATCGGCGGTTCTGCCCTGCGGGTGACAGCGGTGACGGTGATGACGGCAATATTGGGATACCCCCGTCGCTGTCATCCCTGCGGGAGAACACCCCATAAACGCAAAATGCAGGCGTGGGCATTACTTGCCCTTTTCGGCTCGTAAAGCCACCCCTGCGGTCAGAAAAATCCCCCGATTTTTCCGACTGCGTTTACAGGGTGTAACACACTACACTTTGCCCTGCAAAGTCGTGTGCCAGACGTTCCCTCTGGACTCCCTGAAAGCAGGGCTTGCGCCCTGCCCATCCTCTGCCTTACGGCTTCGGATGGAAGAATGTGCGGTGACAGTCGGCGGTTCCCGTGGGGGTATCCCAAAAACACCGTCATCACCGTCACCCACCGTCACCCTTTGGAAGATTACCCGCCGAAAGAAAGGAGAAATCATATCATGCCCTATGCAATCCTGCGTTTCCAAAAACGCAAAGCAGGAGGCGTTGCGGCTTGTGAACGCCACAACGAGCGGAAGAAAGAAGCCTATAAAAGCAACCCAGATATTGATATGGGACGCTCCAAAAACAATTACCATCTCATAGCACCGCCAAAATACACCTACAAAAAAGAGATAAACCAAATGGTAAAAGAAGCGGGCTGTAAGGTAAGGAAAGACAGCGTGATGATGGTGGAAACGCTCATCACCGCTTCGCCCGAATTTATGAACCAGTTACCGCCCGAAGAACAAAAAGCCTATTTCCAGACGGCTCTTGACTTCATTTCGGAGCATGTGGGAGAGAAAAATATCCTTTCCGCAGTCGTCCACATGGACGAGAGGACGCCCCATATGCACCTATGCTTTGTGCCGCTTACGCCAGACAACAAGCTTTCAGCGAAGTCTATTTTAGGCAACCAGAAATCCTTATCCGAATGGCAGACCGCCTACCATGAGCGGATGTCCGCACGGTGGAATCAGCTTGAACGGGGGCAGTCCTCAATGGAAACGAAGCGGAAGCACATCCCCACATGGCTCTACAAGTTAGGCGGCAGACTGGATAAACAGTATGAAGAAATCGTGTCTGCCCTCTCCGACATCAACGCCTTTAACGCAGGGAAGAAAAGAGATAAGGCGTTAGAATTACTCTCCGCATGGCTCCCAGACGTGGAGAAATTTTCAAAAGAAATCGGGAAACAGCAGGCGTATATCGACAGCTTGAAAGAAAGAATCGGGCAGGAATCCGACTATGCGGGGCGTATGCGTGATGAAAAGTACGAACAGGAATTAAAGGCACAGAAAGCCAACCAGAGGATATTTGAGTTGCAGAGAACCAATCAGCAGATGGAAAGGTTATTGAAAAAAATACCGCCAGAAGTATTGGGAGAATTGCAGAAAAGCAACAGGAATAGAGCGAAAGAAAGGTAGGAATGTGAATGAAGAAACAGGATTTTAAGGTATTAAAGACCGCAGATTTATACCCGTTTCCCGACAACTCGTTTCATGTGGTGGAGGATGAAATGCTGTCAGAGTTAGCGGTAAGTATTAAAGAGTTTGGAATTGTAACGCCAATCATCACACGCCCCAAAGAGGACGGGGACGGCTATGAAATCATTGCAGGACAGCGGCGTGTCCGTGCTTCGGAGCTTGCAGGGATAAACACAATCCCCGCTTTTGTCCTGCCCTTAGACCGTGACCGAGCCATCATCACCCTTGTAGACAGTAATTTACAGCGTGAAAATATCCCGCCGAGTGAGCGGGCATTCGCCTACAAGATGAAATCCGAAGCCATGAAGCGGCAGGGCTTCCGCACAGACTTAACCTCGTCACAAGTTGGGACGAAGTTGCGGACAGACGATAAGGTGGCGCAGGGCTTCGGCGTTGGCAGGATGACCGTGCAGAGATTTATCCGATTGACGGAACTGATACCGCCGATTTTGCAGATGGTGGACGAGGGGAGAATCGCCCTCACGCCTGCGGTGGAGCTGTCCTTTTTGAAGAAAAATGAGCAGGAAAATCTATTCGCCACGATGGAAAGTGAAGAAGCAACGCCCTCACTCTCACAGGCACAACGTATGAAAAGCCTTAGCCAGAGCGGGCGGCTTGACATGGATATGATATTTTCCATTATGACCGAGGAAAAGGGAAACCAGAAAGAAACTTTGAAAATCAACACAAGCAAGCTGAAAAAATATTTTCCGAAGAACACAACGCCGAAGCAGATGGAGGACACCATCATCAAACTGTTAGAGCGTGAGTTGCAGAGGAAACGGGGCAGGGACAGCCGCTAATCTTTCTTTTCGGGAGGTAAATATAAGACGCTGGAAGAAAAAAGACAGCCAGATAAGACAGAAAGTTGAGGTAGAAAATGAAAGAAATCCAGTATGAGATTGTAAAGGAAGTCGCTGTATTGTCGGCAAGTGACAGCGGCTATACAAAGGAAATCAACTTGATTTCATGGAACGGGAACGAGCCGAAGTATGACATCCGCAGCTTTTCCCCGAACCGTGAGAAGTGCGGAAAGGGAATCACGTTGACCGCTGATGAAGCGGCGGCTCTCCTTAAAGCATTGCAGAAAGAATTGAACAGCAGGGATTGATTGTGTCTGGTAGGCAGGGCGGGGACGTTTCCAGACGCTCCCCTGCCCTGTCTGGAAAGGAAGATTTGAATATGGGTGAGGATAAGACAGCAAGCAAAAAGAGAAAGCGCATTGTAGCAAGACAGCCAGTGCAGATGATTGTCAGCCGTGAATATGTCGGCACACAGACCATTGCCGAAGCGTTTATCCCGATTATCTCCGAGGACATCCGAAAGAGCATTACGGGAAATGACACCTTCGACAATGAAGATATATCCGCTTAGAATGTACGCAACGGAACATGAAAACAGTTAGGACAGATACGGAGGTTTTACAGTATGGCAGGAATCAAAGAAGAAAAGAAAATCTATTCAGTCGGTATTTACTGCCGCTTATCAAAGGACGATGGAACGGATAACGAGAGTGCGAGCATTGCCACACAGAAATCCATCCTCACGGATTATGTGAAGAAACAGGGCTGGCATTTGGCAAAAACGTATGTGGACGACGGGTACTCTGGTACGAATTTCCAAAGACCGAGTTTCCAGAACATGATTAAGGACATTGAAAACGGACAGATAAACTGCGTGATTACGAAAGATTTATCACGTTTAGGGAGGAATTACCTTGACTGCGGCTTATATCTGGAAGTCTTTTTCCCAGAGCATAATGTGAGGTATATAGCGGTCAATGACGGCGTGGATACCTTGAATAAATCGGCGATGGACATCACCCCATTCCGCAATATCCTAAACGAAATGTATTCTGCCGATGTGTCGGTCAAGATAAAATCGGCGTACCGAGCGAGGTTTCAGCAGGGGAAATTCATGGGGACGTATGCACCCTATGGATATATCAAAGACCCTGCCGACCACAACCATCTGCTGATTGACGATAAGGTGGCGCACATTGTAAGAGAGATATTTGACCTTGCATTGGCAGGAAACGGACTTGGAAAAATCCGTAAGCACATCAATAAACAGCACGTCTTACGCCCTGCCGCTTATGCGGCGGAGCAGGGGGCGGCAGGCTACGAAAGATACTTTGAGGACAATGAAGAAAACCGCTATATCTGGAGCGAGAACAGCGTGAGGGGCATTTTAAGAAGCCCGATATATGCGGGAAACCTTGCAGGCTACAAGCGGATTGCCGCCAATATGAAAAGCAAGAAAAGACCGTCCAAGTTGCCAGAAGAATGGGAAGTGATACCCAATACCCATGAGGGGATAGTCACGCAGGAGGAATTTGATACTGTCCAACAGCTTATTACAAGCCGCAGACTTCCAGAGAACAAGGGAGGTTTTGAGAATATCTTTGCAGGCGTTATCAAGTGTGCGGACTGCGGCTATGCTCTGCGGGCTATGAGCGCGAACAGGAGAAAACGCCCCGACATTATCGACTGCGTACAATACACCTGTAATAATTATGGCAGATACGGAAACGTCATGTGTACCGCACACGCCATTGAAGCGAGGGATTTATCCAACGCCGTCCTTGCCGACATCAACCGTTTTGCGAATATGGCGGTGAATGACGAGCGGGCGGTGAGGGCGATTGAGAAGCGGCTCACGGAAACAGACCAGAGCAAAGCAAAGGCAATGGAGAAAGAACAAAAGAAGCTGAACAAACGCCTTGCGGAGCTTGACAGGCTGTTTTCCTCTCTCTATGAGGATAAGGTCATGGAGCGTATCACCGAGCGGAATTTTGAGATGATGTCGGGAAAATACCAGAAAGAACAGCTTGAAACCGAAACACGGTTGAGGGAAGTAACGGAAACTCTTAACGAAAGCTATGAGAAATCGCAGGGAATCCGTGACTTCCTCTCCCTTATCCGCAACTATCAAGGCTTAAAGGAACTGGATGCAACAGTGGTAAATGCACTGATAGACAAGATACTTGTTTCGGAGCGTGAGAAGTCAGCGGACGGAACAGTAAAGCAGGAAATCAATATTTATTATAAATTCATCGGCTTTGTCGGTGAATTACATATCACACCCACGAAGCGGTGGACAGCGTTAAAGCCTAAGAATTGTACAGTGTGCGGTGTTGAATACGTCCCCCGCTCCGCAATATCGAAGTATTGTCCAGAGTGCAGGGGAAAGATAAGAAAGGCTGAAGGGACAGAAACGAAACGCAGGAGCAGGGAACGAAGCAGACAGGCATGTATTGAACTGTCCGCAAAAAATGACCGACTGATCTGGCACAGCGAAAAGGGCGGATCGAGCGCCAGGGCAACCAGAACCCGCTGGTCCATGTTTACCGCTATGTGACCGAAGGGACCTTCGACGCATACCTCTGGCAGACGGTGGAGAACAAGCAGAAATTCATCTCCCAGATCATGACCTCAAAATCACCGGTCCGCAGCTGTGACGATGTGGACGAAACCGCCCTGTCCTTTGCGGAGATCAAGGCCCTGTGCGCCGGGGACCCCCGCATCAAGGAGCGTATGGATTTGGATGTGGAGGTATCCCGCTTAAAGCTGATGAAGGCCGACCACCAGAGCAAGCAGTACCGGCTGGAAGATCAGCTGTTAAAGCACTTCCCGGAGGAGATCGAGAAACACAAAGGCTTTATCCAGGGCTTGGAAACAGATATGGAAACCCTGGCGGCACACCCCCACCCGACAGACGGATTTACCGGCATGGAAGTCCGGGGCGATACGCTCACCGACAAAGAGAACGCCGGAGCCGCCCTTCTGGACGCCTGCAAGGAGGTTAAAGGCTCCGAGCCGGTGCAGGTCGGCAGCTACCGGGGATTTGCTATGTTTGTAACCTTTGACGCTTTTCAGAAGGAATATATGCTCCAACTGAAAGGCCGCATGACCCACCGTACCGCCCTGGGCGCGGACCCGCGCGGCAACCTGACCCGGATTGACAACGCGCTTTCCCAGATGCCCCAGCGGTTGGAAAGCGTCAAAGTCCAGCTGGATAACCTTTACCAGCAGCAGGCCGCCGCGAAGGAGGAAGTGGGCAAAGCCTTCCCCTATGAGGAGGAATTGCGGGTCAAGAACGCCCGTCTGGTGGAGCTGGATATGGAGCTGAACATGGACAGCAAGGGGCAGTCCCGTCCAGAAGCGGCGATTGCCAAGCGCGAAAGGCCCTCGGTGCTGGAAGGGCTGAAACGCCCCATCCCGCCCCGCAGCATGGAAAAGAAACCCAAACAACAGGAACAGGAGGCAAGATAATATGAACAGCAACGAAAAGAATACGGCCCTTTATGAGAAGATGGCCGCTGAACAGGATACCTTCCGGGATTGGCTGAAAAGCCAGTCCCCGGAGGAGGTCCTAAACCATGCCTATGAGTACACCGTCCGGGAGGACATTGTGATGGCGATGGAGGAACTGGAACTTTCCGATAAGCAGGCCCAGGCGCTGCTGGATTCCCCCTCCCCGCTGGCTGATGTGTACCGCCATTTTGAAAAGCTGGAAACCGGCTATATGGATGTGATACGGGAAAGCATTGAGGAACGGGCGAATGAGATGCACAGGGCCAAAGAAGAACAGAGAGCCGCCCCGGTCTATCCCCACTCCGTCGCCTATGCGTCCGAGCATGGGGAGATGGCACAGTACCGCGCCTCCCTGCAAGTCAGTCTTGCCTGCAAAGAAGCCACCCGGCAGGCCATCAGCGCCCACTATGGGGATAACCGTCTGAATACCGAGGCCGCTGTCAAAGAGGTGCTGGAACAGTTCGGGCCGGAGCGTATGCAGGTTATCCTTGCCAATACGGTGCTGAAAAAGGAGCATGACGGGCGTATCTCCCGCGATAACAAAGCCTGGGCGAAAACAATCCCCATGCCGGAGGATGGCGGCGATCCCCGCCACAGCTATGCCCTGGTGGTGGATAAGGTCAACCCCGGCCTGACCGACCTGTTCTTGAAGCAGGCGCGGAAAGTCCTTCAAGCCCCGGAGAAAGGCTCCGTCCTGGAAAAACTCAAACAGGAGCCGCCGGAACGCAGACCCGCCGCCCCTAAGAAACGGGAACCGGAACGATGAGCGCGGCAAAGCGGAAACGGGAGGTACAGGTGAATTTCCGGGTTTCCCCGGAGGAGCTGGCCCTGATTGAGCAGAAAATGTCCCAGCTTGGAACCGTCAACCGGGAAGCCTACCTGCGGAAAATGGCGCTGGACGGGTATGTGGTAAAGCTGGATTTGCCGGAACTGAAGGAGCTGGTGTCCCTGATGCGCTATTCCAGCAACAACTTAAACCAGCTGACCCGTAAAGTGCATGGAACCGGGCGGGTTTATGACGCTGACCTGGAGGATATATCCCAGCGGCAGGAACAGCTTTGGGAGGGTGTGCAGAAGATACTGGCCCAGCTTTCCAAGCTCTCCTGACCGGATAGTTTGCTCCATCTGCGGAGGGAGGAACGGCGTTCTTCGCCGCGCCTTCCTCCGCTTTTTCTTTTTGACGGTAAACTTGCCGGATGTGCCGGAATCATGGATAATAGCGGCAGAACAGGGTTTTACGAAAGGAGTGGACTGCTATGATGTCATTTGAACAGGTGATAGACATTTTTGGGGACTATCTGGCATTGGATACAGAAATGGAAGTCTGCAAAAGCCGGTATGGGTATATCCGGGTGGAGTTTCATGGGACAGGGGAATTACCCGGCTATTGCAGCGGCATGGTCTGCCATACCCCAAAGGAGCTTTTTGACCTTCTGCTTTCCGATTATGAAAGCTAGCTGGAAATCCAGCGGACAAAGGGACTCAGGAATGTGACGGAGGAAGATAAAAACGAAATTGCCGCACTGTGCCAATCCCGTTTGGAGAGGTGGGAAAAAGGAAACGCCAGATAGCTTTGGCGATTTACTTTCGGCATGAAATAGGATATACTGATAAAGGTCATAGCGCAGACAGTCCCGCAAACGGGCGGGTCTTTTCATAGAGGAGTGGATGTATGGAAAATGCCAGACACCGTCTGTTAAATTGGCGTGGTCACATTATTTCAAGTTTTTTACAATCTCTGATGAGAGAAAGCGCAGCTTTTATGAAAAAGACAGCAAGATTTTTGGGGCATTTGTTTTTTTGTGATTGCGTGGTATAATGTCCATAGGCAAGGAGGGAGCAAAATTGAATCACGATTTGCAAATCAATCAAAATGCGGAACAGACCTATCATTCTATCCGCAATTCGATTGTTTCCGCGCAACACCGTTTAAGCGCGGCGGTAAATTCCACAATGGTAATCACCTACTGGGAAATAGGAGAACAAATCTATAAAGCGTGTGGAGAAAATGACCGGGCCGAGTATGGAAAAAAACTTCTGGATTATTTATCTGAACAGCTGACTGTTGAGTTTGGAAAGGGTTTTACCGTCCGTAATCTTCGGGCAATGCGCCAGTTTTATTGCTTGTTTCCGATTCGGCACACACTGTGTGCCGAATTGAGCTGGTCCCATTATCGGCTTTTAATGCGTGTCCAGGATGAACAGGCAAGGACTTTTTATGCAGAAGAATGTGCAAAATCTGCGTGGAGTGTCCGGCAGCTGGAACGGCAGATTAACACCATGTACTACCAGCGCATTTTAGCAAGTCAGGATAAATCGCTTGTGGCAAAAGAAATCCAGACTACCGAGCCAAAACCGGAATATGAAAAAATAATCAAGGACCCTTATGTAATGGAATTTTTGCAGATTCAGCCGGACACTCATGTGTATGAGGGCGAACTGGAGCAAGCCCTGATTGACCATCTTCAGCACTTCCTTTTAGAGCTTGGACGCGGCTTTTCATTTGTGGCGCGCCAAAAACGGTTTACACTGGATGGGCAGGACTTTTTCATCGACCTGGTTTTTTATAATTATATTCTGAAATGCTTTGTCCTCATAGATTTGAAAATGGGCAAGCTGACCCATCAGGATTTGGGCCAGATGCAGATGTATGTGAATTATTACACTCGTGAGATGATGAATGACGGTGATACGCCGCCGATTGGCATTGTCCTTTGCGCGGACAAAGGAGATTCCATTGTAAAATACACGCTGCCGGAAGATAACCGCCAGATATTCGCGTCGAAGTATTTTACTTATCTGCCATCCGAAGAAGAACTGAAACGGGAGCTGAACTTGGACAGCTTTTATAAGATGGAAGAATAAATATGGGAACCAGTAATAAAGTCTGCCCCGTCTGCGGCAGAAAAATGAAACAGCAGTTTATCGGCTTACAGCATTGTAAATGCGGGATGAGCTGGAAAAAGGACATCGGATTTTTTGAGCGCACCAGCGATATGATTTTTGCGTTAGAACGCCGGGCCATTGGAAAAAAGGTCAGACAGATTCCGGTCATCCGATACAAAAATGGTGAATAAAAGAAACAAGCGGTCTGCGTATGCAGGCCGTTTTGTTACTTTATAGGAAATTGCGTCTTTTGGAGTGACAAAAAGAAACATACGTTTTGCGAACATATGTTTGACAAAAAAT
>NZ_CALPDH010000049.1:0-26502 GCF_943193215.1 Acetatifactor aquisgranensis
CAATACCGGATGTCTTTATCCCATGAATGGGTGTAAAGACATCCGGTATTGTTCTTTTCCTTAAGTTAATGACATTGCGTAAACACGGCACTTTCGGCACTACATAGGTTTCAATTTTACATTATTTCCGTGTGCTTTTAGGGGCATTTTTACATTAGCGAGGGTGCAAACAGTTGTTCTGGAGTTCTTTTGCCTGATAGTATATACTCGTAGGCAAAAGTCGGTTATTATCACGGAAACTCGGATACTAACAGGCAAAACTCTATACTATCACGCAAAAGTCGATACTCGCAGGCAAAACCTTTATACAAACACGGAAACTGCCTGTATTATCACGGAAACAGGATGGGAGTTTTCGTGATAGTATAAGGGTTTCCGTGTTTGTATAAAAGGTTCTCGTGATAGTACACTTGGAAAAGAATAAAAACTAAATGAAATAACGATAAATAGTAGCAGGAAAACCTATCACGGTTTTCCTGCTGCTTGATATTATTATACGTTTTGTTCCCGCTCTGTAGAAATTTTGATTACAACAGTTGTCTGATCTGCATTATTCCAGATAGAATGTGGCACCATGCCATCTACAAAGAAAGATTCATTTTTCTTGACAATCACTTCCTTGTCATCAAGAATAACCTTTGCTTCGCCGTCAACTACGATAAAGATATGGTTATCGTTATGTGTGTGATTCCCCTCCGGGCCGCCACCGCCTTTTTCAATATAGGCGATTGCACCCCATTTAATCTTACCATTTTCGTCAAAAAGTTTCTTGGCAGAAAATCCTTTATGGTTTGGTGGTGTAATAAACTCCTGCATATCGGTTACTCTCCTTATCTGGTTAACTAAAAATTTTGCTTTCTTACAAGGAATTATTATAGCTCTATAGGTAGGCAGTGGCAAGCCTCAAGTTGAAAACAACGAAAATAGCAACAAAAGAAAAGTACTAACAATACATAATTTGTATTCTTGTATGAGTTTTTTTGCGTGTTCCTTTTACCGGGGAGGTTACCGGAACGTTCAGGGAGATGGAATAACGTCAGAATTATTGAGAAAGTATCACTTATCTGTTAGAATATGTGAAAAGATAATTATTCGTTAACAGGATAGGAGTGAAAGCCGTATGCGATATTATCAGTGTGATAAATACCCAATCGAGTTCGTGTTGTCAGAGAATATTGATAAGCACTTTGGCTCCCATAACCATGTAGGGCATTATGTCATATCGGTGGTCATGCAGGGAACGGTTACTGTTTGTTTGGAAAACAAGGAAGTGGCGTGTTGCAGAGGGGATGTGTTTATCATCCCGCCTTATGCCATCCATTCTGTGTGTCAGGGAAGGGACGCACGTCTGCTGTCTATGTGTGTAGGAACTGCTTTCATAGAAGAGACCGATAGGGAAACGGCAGAGACGATTGCTCAGGATCTATTAAGGGATGTAACAACGCAGGGCATTTTCGGATGGGAGCAAAGGGAAAAACTGCTGGCTTCCGTGCGGATGGTCTACCGTCTCCGGGATAACGGACGTAAAGAGATGGATGCAGGCATAAAAATTCTGGCTGATAAAATTATAAGTCACCCGGAACAGGAGCTGCCCATAGAAACATTGGCGGCAGATATTTTTGTCAGCAAATATTATCTCATAAGGAAATTTAAAAGCAGTATCGGAATGACCCCGCACCAGTTCTGTATCCAGAACCGCATAAGGAAATCACAAGGGATACTGGATGAGGATAAGACGATCAGCAGGATTGCCGCGGAAATGGGGTTTTATGACCAAAGCCATTTTGACAAGGCGTTCCAGAGGATCGTCGGGATATCCCCATCAGAATATATCCATTCTAAAAAACTGATAAGGCAGAGTACATAGGGCAATTTTTTACAAGACATGATTGTTTCCGGGGAATATGATTGAAACGTAAGACAGATAACATATTTTATCGGAGGTGCAGAATGGATACATTTGAATTGTTTAACAATGGAAAACTAGTTTTGCCGGAAAAAGAGACTGGCTTTGCAGGGACTGAATGGTCAAAGCATCCGACTTTTAAGGGTGTCGAACTGAAACACATCATTACGGCAAAGGACACAGACGGGAAGTTCAGTTACCATTTAGTGCGGATTGCTCCCGGTTGCAGTATTGGGAACCATACCCATGAAACCCAGTTGGAAACGCATGAGGTGATAAAGGGGAGCGGGAGATGTGTGAATGCAGGCAGCACTATTCCGTATGAGGCCGGTACGATATCCATCATGCAGACAGGCGTACCGCATGAAGTCACTGCAGGTTCAGAGGGGTTATATCTGTTTGCCAAATTTATGCCTGCATTATGTTGAACTGAATAATAAGGATAATAAGCAAGACCGCCGCACTATGGCCATCATCCGCCATATGCGGCGGTCTGCTATTTCCGCAGGCAGGCCGGGCGGACTGATAGCGGAAATTACTTGGAAAGCGGGGAAGTGATTGCCCATGACTTGCCTTCTGTCCATACCCATATCATGCAAAAACGTCAACGCCTCTTAATAATTAACGGTAATTGACCGATATATAAAGTGACGAAATAAAACGAAAGGAAGGCAGAGATATGGCAAAGGAAGAGATTACACCGAGCGAATGGCAGATCATGGAAGTTCTCTGGGCGAGCGATATGCCGCTGACATCCTCCGAGGTTTACAAAAGGATGCAGGGGAATGTGGATATGTCTATGAGAATGGTGCGGGTGCTGATGAACCGCCTGAACCAGAAAGATATCCTTGGTTATACCGTGGATGAGCATGATTCAAGGGTTTACCACTACTATGTTCTGAGACAAAAAGAGGAATGCGTGAAAGAGAAAAGCAGGAAGTTTGTGGACAGCTATTTTTCCGGCAGCGGTACAAATGCAATGGCGGCACTGCTGCAGAGCTTCGCATTGACGGATGAACAGATAAAGGAACTGGAGGAGATTCTGGAAAAAAGCAAGGGGCAGAATGCGGAATCTCCGGACAAAGAGGGTGGGACTGATGCCTGACTGGCAATGGATTGGCAGCTTTCTGGATTTATGTGCAGTATATCTGACAACACAGCTTGTGCGGTGCGCCGCCTTTTCACTTGTACTGACCGGGCTTGTGATGCTGCTCCGGAAAATGCTTTTTTCAGAACGGATTTTTTTGAAGGGGATGCTATGGGCAGTATTTTTGGTCACCCCATTTCTTGGGAAGCTGAAGCTGTTTTATGAAAATGCAGCCATATGTAAGGCGACATGGTGGATGACAAAGGGAACTATGTCCTGCCTGTGGGTTGGCCGCATTTATACAGCGGGTATCCTGGTGGCTGCCGTTTGCATTTTTGGGAAGCGTCTGCGTCTTTGGAGGCTGGTTGCCGGAATGGAAAAAGTCTTTTTTGATGGCATCAGGGTCAGCGTTACTGACATGATTGTTACGCCATTCACAATCGGCTTGCTGAAACCGAAGATCGTCCTGCCAAAAGCAATGGCGGACAGCTACAGCCGGGAGGAATTAAAAGCTATTATACAGCATGAGCAGACACATATCCGGTTAGGGCATTTATGGTTCGGGCTTGCGTGGGATATGCTGCGGTGCCTTTTGTGGATGAACCCGTTCCTGACAGTATTCCAGAAACATTTCAGAGCGGATATGGAAGATATCTGCGACAGGGTGTGCATACAGAACAGTGGGAAGACGGCACATGAGTATGGGCTGGTATTGCTGAAAACTCTAAAACTGCTGCGCTCTGAATCGGAGAATGTACCGCCCGCCGTTACCTATGCAGGGGAAAGTGAATTTATAGGCATGAAAAGGCGGATGGGGAAGATTGCAGGTTTCCACCCATACCGGAAAAAACTGTGTATGTGCATGGTAGCAGTTCTGGTAGCAGTAACAGGTGCGGCATTACTCGTCATACATAGCTGTTCTTATGCCCAATTCAGGGAAGATGAAAGCATACTGGTATATGAGTATGTCGGTGAAGATGGAGTTACCATTTCAAATCATGATAGCAGATTGGATCAGATGATTTCTTATGATGACAGTTATGTTTATGTGGACAGGGAGGCATTTGAGGCATTTTTGGGAAAAAACAATGCAGAGGGGCAGATATATATTGTCTTTGGAGGATTTTATAAACCTCCCGGTTTTTTATGCGGTGGGCAGTCATGTTTATATGAAACTGATTCAACGGATGAGGTAGTCCGGATTCCATACATAAGGCAAGAGGACAATTGGATGATGGCGTTGTTCAAAATATTATAGGTAAAAGGAATTGAATTTTAAGGAGGATATGATTATGGCAATCACAGGAGTGGGCAATTATAGCAGTGTTTATGAAAACACATATGCTTCATCAAGGAAGGAAGCGGCAAAGAAAGAAGAAACAAAGGAAACAGCGGCTACAGAGAAAAACGCCGAAGTAGCAAAGAGTGGCGGCAATGAGGAATACCTTAATAATTTGCAGAAACAGTTTCCTAATATGAAGTTGCAAGTCGGCTATGGGGTTAATACAAAAAATGATGGTAAAGTAGATGTTTTGAATATTAACCCGAAACTTTTAGAGAAGATGCAGAATGATCCAAAGGCAGCAAAAGAATATACGCAGAGATTGAAAGATGTGGAAATTGCACATAAGTATGTAGATAGTTTTTTTGCAGCAACTGGAAGTACAGTTGTATGCCGTCATGCATATTTAGATGAGAATGGAAATTACAGTAATTTTACTGTTTCAGTTAGAAAAGATGCGTTAAACGAAAAACTCCGTAAAGAAGCGCAGGAAAACGCCGAAGAGCGGATTGAGAAGTCAAGAGAAAAAGCCCGTGAAAATGCGGAGCAGCTTGCGGAGAAATTAGAGGAAAAGGCAGAGGAAGCAAAGGGAAGCGAAAAGTCGGAAGAAAAGAAAGTGGTAACGGAAGATGGAACAACAACTCCGAACAAAGCAGAGCAACTCTTAGAAGAAAAAATGGCTGCTTCCAAAGATGGCACGATTTATTTGAATGACACAGATATGAAAACAATCATCGAAGCTGTCCAGGAAGAGGATGCGGGCAAAACCATTGTAAAAGAACAGACACAGGTGGGTGCGAATCTGGATTTGAAGATATAATGTTCAACCCTATTCCGCAGAGGTATATAAGAGAGTGCCTATTTATATGCAGGCCAAGGTTGGCAAAAAATATTTTCAATAAGGAGGATGATATCAATGAACATTAGTTTCAATGCAGGGAGTTCTGGAGGATACAGTAGTATCAACAAAAACAGTGCGCAGTATAAAGCTGTTGAAAGGGATCATTTGAGTGCCATCATTGCAAATGAAGCAAGCATGTCCGAAAAGGAGCGGTTGATTTATGAAACATTTGGCGGACGGGATACTATCATTAAAAATTACATGAAATTATATGACTCTAATGGAAATTTCCTTAATGCGTATGGCGTAGCAGGAATGTGCGTAGATGGAAAAAGTCCTTCGGAATATAATCAGATTATAGATGTTTCCGAAGACTGGCGTCAAGAGATGTTTGATATGGTCAAAAGGGAGTTCATACAAGAAAATGGTGTTGCGAATGGGGATACAACCAAAAGAACATCACTGTATACGGCATATCAAAAAAGCATTAAGATTGATGACCGATTGAAAGGTACATGGACGCTTGGGCAATATGAAAAAGCATATAATAAGGCTTTTTATGATGCGGTAAAGGCGGCTAATCCGAATTGGCAACAGGGACAGCCGTTTGATTCCAGAATACTGGACAGCGTTACAAGGGAATCCGTAGAAAGCCAGCTTGTCAAAAGTGGCAATACATTTGTAAAAAAATCATCTTCGGGTAGCAGATTGGATATGAAGATATGATCTTTACACCTTATTCCGCAGAGGTGCATAAATTTATGCCTTTGCGGAGGTGTGGGGGAGCTCTAAATGATAAAGGATTTAATCAAAACAAAGTAAAGGAGAGTGCACATTATGAATATCGATTACAGCCGGTTTTACAGAGGAACAACAAATATTCCCTCATATGGGAGTGGTGCATATAAGAAGGATACCCTTGTAAAGTATGAATTTAACACCACGGATGAGCATGGCAACAAGGTAATGGATAAGATGTCAAGGGAAGAAACCCTGCAGGCAATGAAAGACATCCGTTCACAGTATGGGGATGCGGTCATTGTGGAATTTTCGGGAGACGGTATGGCAGCCCTCGTGGAAGGAAAGAAAGGCAGCATGGTGCCGGAAGATAAGGAAGCAATGGAAGCGAAAAATGCGGCGTTCCAAAAGGATATCGTGCAGATTGACAATTCCCTGAGTGACCTTCCGGCATATTCGGGTATGTATGGCGCAGATAAGGCGGTTGCGTCTGCTTTGGAGAACTGCGGCAAAGAGGAGAAGGGATTTGTGTATGACATCATCCGGCAGAATTTCCTTGTGGGGAGCAGCGGTTCTATGACAGAGGAAGAGCGGCAGGCGAATATCTCACTCGGCATGAAGAAAGCAGAATATGCGGCACAGAACTTTATCCCGGAGGAAAGCAGGGAGGCATTTCTGGAAGCGATGGAGTCCATTGCAAAACTGGCAAGCGCAGGAAAAGCCGACAGCAGCGGGGTCATGAATTACGGCGTTGCAAAAGCCAGGTATCTTGGGCATGGCAGCGGCCTTGTCCAGACCACAAACGCGCTTGGCATGATGCAGGCGATGGATAAGGACGCATATGCCGAGTACCAGAAGATGGGCCAGAACGATGATGGCGGGCTTAGTTCATTGAAATACCTTACGAACTGGTATGCAGGCGCAGTAAAGAAAGCCCCTTCGATGGTTGATACTTACGAAAAACAGTCGGAGGAATATGTGGAGAAAAACGTGAAAGACCGGGAGCTGGATGCAACCTTTGTGGACATAAAAACGGAAAGCATGGCGGCTTTCCTTGAAAGCCTGAAAATGTTCCAGAGTAATCACCCCAATTTCCTATCATCTATCATAAACCGGGAGCTGACATCGAAGTTTTGGTATTGATGGTACAGTAACGGGGGAGGTCTGCCACGGCTACATATCCCCAATAAGGCACAGAGGACGAACAGGCTTCAGCAGGGAAGCAGTTGCAATATAAAAAAATGATGGGGGTTCTGCAGCATTATGAAAAAGAATATTATATTGTGGTTGGCGGTTTCAGCGGTAGTCATGCTGGCATTGCCGTGGCTTGCGGTTACTTTAGTAAAAGGCGATGCAGGAATGGCCGTATGTTTTCTTTTGTTTTTTGCACTTAATCCGTTATACTCCGTGATATTCGGCGTTTTTGCAGGAAAAGATATGAAGCATCTGTGGAGCCTTCCAATTGTTTCGGCTGCTCTGTTCCTGATTGGCACATGGATATTTTTTGATATGGGTGAAATGGCATTTATACTGTATGCGGTGGTCTATCTTGTATTAGGGATAGTGGCCATGCTGATTTCTATGATCATCAGAAAGAAGGCACAAAGATAATAAATGCATACGGTTCTACAGTAGCATATCCCCATAGGCTACAGAGGGACAGGGCAGGCTTCCCCGGTTTTCCGGCAGATTGGGGAATCGGGGAGCAGGGGGAGCTTTACAGATTAACTTTTTGGAGGCGTGGTTTGAAAAAGAAACTCATTATTGTTTTCGTGGTAATAGCGGTGATTCTGCTGCTGATTCCGGTTAAAAAGGTCTATGAGGATGGTGGGACACAGACCTATACAGCCCTGACTTATAAAGTGATTGTCTGGAAGCAGATAGATGGGAAAACAGGAACGGAATTTTACATTTTTCCTAACAATTTCCACCAGTTAGATTATTACGAGTGACTTTTGAAAGGCTGTTTTTGTATGGAGATAACAGGACGCGGCACAGAACGTCTATATGGGAAATAAGTTCCTCACCCTGCGGAAAAGCGAGGTCGCAAAAGTTGCGCCGGACAGGGCTTCTCCCCGGTTTCCGGCAGATTGGGGAGAGGCTTCATGAATGGCAAAGTTTTCTTTTAGCTGTTTTTGTAAAGAAAGCCAAAGCATAACAGGAAGGCAAGATATTATGAAAAGATTGATTATATTGGTTTTATGGGTGGTTTGTATGCTGGCTTTGCTTGTTGGGTGTTCCAGTCAGGAAAATGAAATAGGAGATATCGATAATCATACGCCGATTGCTTTGTTGGATGATGCGGTTGTTTATAACTATATTGATGATGACGGTGCATTGGTAATTGGACGATATGTTCTTTCCTCAAAAAGGCAATCAGATATCGTAAGTGTGGAAGAGTTTTATATTTCAAGTGGAAAACCTACAGTGATTGATAATTCTGTTATTCTGCCTGTAACCTTAAATACAAACGAACATAAACTTTTGATGGTAAACGCTGATTCTGACACATCTGAAATGATATTTAGCGAATTTAATTCTTATCCAATGGACGCAGTTTCTGTAATGAACACAGACATTTATATGTTAAGCACCATGAAAGATGATGTGGCTACAGCAACTTATATCAGAAAATATAATGAGAATACCGGGGATATGGATATCTGCATTGAAAAACAGTTTACAGATAATACAGGTGAGCAGATAACGACATTTGCCTGTAGCAACGAAAATATTTATGTGCTGGTAAATAATATGGGAGCAGAAAATGATGTTTATATAGAAATTTATGATGATAAAAAATATGATTTACTTGGTAAGCTGTACTTTGATTCTGAATTGAGAAATTTTGTTTCCAATAATGGGATAGTAGAATTTTATTGTTTTGACAGTTACATATACATAAGGAATTTTTCAGATTATGGTGCGATAGGGGAAATAGAAAATAACCAGATAAAAACCTTTCTTAATTTGCCTAGTTTGCGTATGGCTTATAACGGTAAAAATACGCAGGATAATTATTATGGATTTTTTGTAAGAAATGGCAGAGAGCTTTATCTTTTAGATGTTTATTCTGATACTCTATATGAAATCAATTTAGATCTATCACAAGATGAAAGCATTCGTAATGCTATCTCTGATGGAAATAATATATGTATCAGTATTCTTGATGAGAGGGATACAGAGTCTTTTACAACAAAAAAGACCATTATAGTGGATTTCAATGAATTGAAAGAAAAAGCATATCAAACAAAGTGAAAAAGGCTATCCATTATATATCTCCAATAAAACACAGAGAGCAGGCTTCCCCGGTTTCCGGCAGATTGGGGAATCGGGGAGCAGGAAGAAAACCAATAATACACAAACGATAAAAGGGAACCAAGCAGAGATAGAACCATATGCCTGTCTGGTTCCCTTTCTACATATCGGTGCGGGGAGATAGCAATAGATGTATTTTGGGGGAGAGGAGGTGGTATTATCCGGAAAATGAAATGCCCGGAGAGACGGTGCAAGAAACGGGGTAAGCGCATAAATACTGGGCGTATTGAATAGCCCTAAATAGTGATCCATAATAGTAGAGCCAAGAGTAAATTTTTACTGCTCTATCTTTCATCTTAATAGACTAACTGTTAGATTTTCACTATATTTAGGAGGTGTTATATGACCCAATCCAGAGCTCCGCGCCGTTCCAGGCAGGAATGGCTTCAATTGATCACGGAATGCCGCAGCAGCGGGATGACTGACCGCACATGGTGTGAACAGCACGGTATCTTAGTAAGTTCATTTTATAATGCTGTGAAGAGACTTCGTAAAAAAGCCTGTGACATTCCTTATGTTTCAAATAGAAAGCCATATGCACTGGATCTGACTTCCTCAAAACAGGAGGCAGTCCGGATTGACATATACCCGGATACTATTCCGGACGCAGCAGTGCCCGCGCCACACATTGGCAATTCACATACGATCGAACTTATGATGGGTGACGTTTCCCTTAAAGTCAGCAATTCGGCAGACCCTGTTCTGCTCCGGCAGATCATCCGGATGCTGCATCCAACTCTATGTTAGCCGATATTTCCGGTGTCGATGCCATTTACATTGTGACCGGTTATACGGATATGAGGAAATCCATTGATGGATTATGTGCTATTATTCAGGATCAGTTTCCACAGAAAGAAAACGCTAATGCACTCTATCTGTTCTGCGGCAGGAAATGTGACAGGATCAAAGCTATCCTGAAAGAGCCTGACGGGATCGTGATGATCTATAAAAGGCTCACAGCCCAGGGACGGTACCGGTGGCCCAGAGACAGGTCTGAGGTCAGGAACCTGTCCTGGAGGGAGTTTGACTGGCTTATGTCCGGTATTGATATCGACCAGCCAAAAGCAATAAAAATTTCTCCTGGCTGCAGCTGAAAAGTGCATAGGAAAAGAGCCTTTTTCTCTTTATTTTCAGCATTTTGAAAGCTCTCTTTTCCTGTAAATCCCATCTGTTTTCTGGTATAATAAGTATCAGGAAAGAGGTAAAAACATTGGCACAGAATGCAAAAGACATCCAGCTGAGGGAACTTAAGGATCTGCTCCGTGAACTGCGTGAGACCAACCAGCTTCTCCGGAAAACCCTTGAGGAGGCCCAAAAAGAGAAGGCAGTACTCCGGCAGGAGCGTGACAACTTCAAAGAACAGGTCGATTATCTGACGAAAAAACTCTTTGGTTGTTCCAGTGAAAAAGGTGCTTGTGAGATACCGGGGCAGATGAACCTGTTCAATGAAGCAGAATCAGAGATGGATCCATCCGCACAAGCAGCTGATATGCATGCATCCACTGAACAGCCAGAACAGACAGAGCCGGAATCCAGGCCAAGGAAGAAACGTTCCACGAATGAGGAACGTTTTAAAGGAATTCCTGTAAAAAAGGTGTATCTGGAGCCGTCGGCTGATGAGTGTATCTGCAGGGAATGCGGTGCCCGGATGGAAAAGATCGGGACCGAATTCGTACGCCGTGAACTGGAGATCATCCCGGCCCGTGCCAGGGTGGTCGAATACTACAGTGTGAACTATGGATGCAAAAACTGCCGCCGGAATGCAGCGCTGCCAAACATCGTTAAGGGCAAGGATGGGAAAGCACATATGATGTACGGTATGGCATCTGCTTCCACCGTTGCCTGGGTCGTTTATCAGAAGTATTGTAACGGCATGCCTCTTTACCGGATAGAGCAGGACCTTGGCCGGCTTGGGGCAGAGATCAGCCGTGCCACGCTTGCAAACTGGGTGATCAAAAATGGAGAAGCCTTTTTCACGCCTATGTATGATTTTTTCCACCGGAAACTCCTGCGCAGGGATTTTGCAATGGCAGACGAAACTCCGGTCCAGGTACTGCACGAACCAGAACGCCGTGCCCAGACAAAATCTTATATGTGGCTGTTTCGGAGCGGGGAAGATGATGGGGTTCCAATCATCTTATATAAATACTCGGAAACGCGTGCCGGAGATTGTGCAGTGGATTTTCTGGATGGATTCCAGGGATATCTGATGTGCGACGGGTACAGCGGTTACAATAAGGTAAAGACCGCAAAACGTCTGGCCTGCTGGGCACACATCCGCAGATACCTGGTCGATGCGGTTCCGAAAGGAAAGCAGTTCGATTACACACAGCCCGCAGTCCAGGGAGTCATGTATACGAACCAGCTTTTTAACAAAGAGGAAAAGATCCGTCAAAAATATAAAACGTTCGATGCCATCAAGCAAGCGCGCCTTTCCCAGGAAAAACCGATCATTGAAGGCTTTTTGTCGTGGCTTGAAAGACAGAACCCTGTCAAAGGTTCACGGCTGGATAAAGCAGTAACCTATATCAGGAACAGGAAAGAACATCTGGCTGTCTATTTAGAGGATGGACGCTGTAGTTTTTCCAATAATCTTTCCGAAAATGCAATCCGTCCGTTCGTGGTCGGCAGAAAAGGGTGGCTGTTCTGCGATACTCAGGCAGGAGCCCAGGCAAGTGCCATGGCTTATACAATGGTGGAAATGGCGAAAGCAAACAAGGTGAATCCATATCATTACATTACATACCTGTTTGAACATCAGCCGAATGAAAAAATGTCAGATAATGAACTGGAACAGCTTGCTCCCTGGAATGAAAATGTAAAAGCGGAAATTCAGCGCCGGATCGAGTGTCAGAAAAATCAGGAATGATTAAAACATATGTGAATTGTCAATGTGCTTCAGTTGCCGAAAATAACTGGGGCATTTTTATTTTAGCAACGGCTGAAAATTAAGCGCTTACGAAACGGGCCTGTGATATTGGGGAGACGGGTTCCGGATGGATCATTGTGTCACTGAAATGTCCTAACTGCGGCAGGGTAGTAAAGGTGTACTGGAAACCGAATGGAAAAAGATAAATATACATAGCAGGAAAGAATGGCAGGAAGGTATCCTGCTATTTTTACTTTTATAGATTAAAGCGTTTCTTTTATGGTCATACTAAGGTTATCAATGGTAATTTATGGAAATTCCATTGTGCGGCTTGGCAGGTCTGCCATGCCGGATAACTGAATATGTACCGAGCGAGTGGGACCGCATTGTGTCGAGTCACGAATGGCCGGAGTAAAGCTAGTGAATTATTTTAGATTTCTTACAAAGAGCTTTCTCAGGGCCATTTTTTGCCTTTTTTTCAAAGCCAGTCCCACATCTGAATGAGAGCGTTCCTAACTTTACGAAGCCGTAAAGGAAGGAACGCTTTATGTCTTTTAGGAAGATCACAGTCAAATCTGGAAACGAAGAATTCACACTGGAAGTTACGGAAGAAGAATATAGGAATTACTTTAGGCCGTGGTGGCAGCAGAAAAAGCATGAGCAGAGGAACCGGGAGGCGATGGAGCAGAACGGCTACACGGAAGAATCCTACGAGGAATGGAAAGAGAATGATATGCGGACAGA
This sequence comes from Acetatifactor aquisgranensis, assembly GCF_943193215.1. NCBI lineage: Bacteria > Bacillati > Bacillota > Clostridia > Lachnospirales > Lachnospiraceae > Acetatifactor > Acetatifactor aquisgranensis. The sequence continues at coordinate 12,786 of NZ_CALPDH010000049.1, forward strand.
ACTGTTTGCAGAGAGCATGGAGGAACTGGCGGAAAAGAGGATGCTGCTGGATGTCCTCCGTGATGCGATGGATTCCCTCCTGCCGGAAGAACGGGAGCTTGCCATGAAGGTGTTCGGGGAGGAAATGCCCCTTGCTGATTATGCAGATATGAAAGGGAAAAATCCCCGGACGCTTTCCGACCATAAGAGAAAAGTATTATCAAAGCTGCGGAAATTCTTTGTAGAGCATGGGTTTGAAATTGACAGCAGATGACCATATCTGCCAGCAAGGGTATTTCTGCGACATTTTTTATGGGAATTGTCGAACGGTTTTTGAAAAAATATCCGTTTCCATCCACCGAAAACCGAAAAAGTGTCATTACGACAGTGAAGGGGTACAAGATGAACAGCCCCGGAAAGGAGGAATGGAACCTATGGAAAAGTCACAGGAGCTTATCGGCATCTTACAGGCAATCAGCATCGTGGCGAAAAGCCTCGCTGCCAAGCTGGTGCAGATCGAGAAGGAAGTGGAAGCCTATGAAGCCGCGAAAGCGGCGCATGACAGGAAAATGAAGAAAGGATGGAGGCGCTGATGCGTAAGAAGGTTTTTATCTGCAGCCCCTTCCGCGGCGACATGGAAGGGAATGCAAGGAAAGCGGCGGCCTACTGCCGCATGGCGTGTGAGCAGGGTTTCCTGCCTGTTGCGCCGCACCTCTTATTCCCGCAGTTCTTGAATGAGGGAATAGAGGAAGAGCGGCGGCTCGGCATCGCTATGGGGATGGAGCTGCTCACCCTGTGTGACGAGGTGTGGGTGTTCGGGGAAGCCACCGAAGGGATGGCGGCGGAGATCGCATCCGCCACGGCGCAGGGAAAAGAAATCATTTTTAAGGAAACGGAGGGAATGTAAATGGGAAGTGAATTAATGAGGATCGCGGAAGGGTTTTCCATCGTGGCGGAAGGTCTAAGGGGACTTGCCAAAGCGGAGGGAGGCACGAAGGAGAAAGCTGTGAAAGCACCGAAAGCGGAAAAGCAGGAAACTGTGGCAGAAGTACAGCAGGAACAGCCCGCCACGCTGGAGGGCATCCGTGCATTGATGGCGCAGAAGACCCAGGAGGGCAAGTCGAAGGAGATCAAGGAACTTTTGCAGAAGTACGGCGCGGCGAAGCTCTCGGCGGTGAAGCCGGAGGACTACCCGGCGCTGATGCAGGAAGCGCAGGTGCTGTGATGGGGAAACACGCATTGCTTTCCGCATCTTCCTCAAAGCGGTGGCTCTCCTGCACGCCCTCCGCACGATTGGAGGAGCAGTTTCAGGAAGAGTCCGGCGGCAGCGTCTATGCCGAGGAAGGCACCGCCGCCCACGCCCTTGCGGAGCATAAGCTGAAAAAGGCACTGAGACGGAGGTCAAAGCGCCCCGTGTCGGATTACCACTGTGACGAGATGGAGGAATGCACGGACGGGTATGTGGCCTTTGCGATGGAGCAGGTGGAGCTGGCAAGGCAGGAATGCAGTGACCCTATTGTTTTGATCGAGCAGCGGCTGGACTACTCCGCCTATGTGCCGGAGGGGTTCGGCACCGGGGATTTACTGATCGTGGCTGACAAGGTTCTGACCGTCATTGACCTAAAGTATGGGAAGGGCGTGGCAGTGGATGCAGAGTGGAACCCGCAGATGATGTTATACGGGCTTGGCGCATTGGAACTGTTCGATGCCCTCTATGACATTGACACGGTGCGGATGACCATCTACCAGCCGAGGCTGGAATCCGTCAGCACATGGGAGATTTCCGTAAAGGACCTGATGGAATGGGTGGAGATGGAATTAAAGCCAAAGGCCGTGCTTGCCATCAAGGGGGAGGGCGAGTACCGCTCCGGCGACTGGTGCCGTTTCTGCAAGGCGAAGAACACCTGCAGGGCGAGGGCGGAGGAATACTTGCGACTGGCGCAGATGGAGTTCAAGGCACCGCCGTTATTATCAGATGAAGAAATTGCGGAAGTCCTGAAAGTGGCGGACGAGCTTGCCAAATGGTCGGCGGACGTCTACGCCTACGCACAGGACGAGGCGGTCACGAAGGGGAAGAAATGGGCCGGCTTCAAGCTAGTGGAAGGCAGGAGCAACAGGAAGTACACGGATGAGGAGGAAGTGGTACAGGCGGCGCAGAAAGCCGGGTACACGGATATTTACAAAAAGACGCTCATCGGCATCACGGAGATGGAGCGGCTGCTTGGGAAGAAGAGATTTGCAGAGGTACTTGGGAAGCTGGTCTACAAGCCACAGGGCAAGGTGACCTTAGTGCCGGAATCGGATAAAAGGCAGGAGATTGCCGCAGCAACCGCGGAGGCGGATTTTAAGGAGGAATGAACACCATGAGTAATGAGAATGCGAACCTTACAAAAGTGATCGTACCGTGCAGGTTTTCCTACCTGCACTGCTGGGAGCCCAACGCAGTCAGCGACGGGGACCCCAAGTATTCCGTATCGGCCATCATACCGAAGTCGGATACGGAGACCATTGAGAAGATTAAGAAAGCAATCGAGCAGGCGAAGAAGGATTCCGTCTCCAAGTGGGGCGGCAAGGTCCCGGCGAACTTAAAACTCCCTTTAAGGGACGGCGACATTGACCGCCCGGAGGATGAGGCGTATGCGGACAGCTACTTCTTCAACGCCAACAGCAAGCAGGCACCGCAGGTGGTGGATAAAAACGTACAGCCCATCCTTGACCAGTCGGAGGTGTATTCCGGCTGTTATGGCAGGATCAGCGTGAACTTCTACGGATTTTCCACCAACGGTAATAAGGGCATTGCCGCAGGGCTTGGCAACATCCAGAAACTGCGTGACGGGGAGTCGCTGGGCGGCAGGACGAACGCGGAGGATGACTTTGACGCGGTGGAAGTGGATGACGAGGAAGATTTTCTTGGATAGGCATACCGGGGCGGCGGGGAACTGCCGCCCGTCATCCAAAGTACGGAAGGAGGGAGCCTTTTCATGGAGCGGGTGCTTGAAATGGATATCGAGAGTTTCAGCGATGTGGATTTAATCAAATGCGGGGTATACGCCTATGCGGACAGCCCTGCTTTTGAGATTTTACTGTTTGCCTATTCCTTTGACGGAGGGGAAACACAGATCATAGACCTTGCGCAGGGGGAGAAACTCCCGGCAGAGGTGGAGGAAGCCATCTTTGACGTGTCAGTGACCAAGACGGCATACAACGCCAACTTCGAGCGCACCTGCCTGTCAAAGCATTTCGGGAGGTACATTCCCCCGGAATCCTGGCATTGCAGCGCGGTACAGGCGGCCATGCTCGCCCTGCCCCGGTCTTTGGAGGATGTGGGCAGGGTGCTTGGTCTGGACGAGCAGAAGATGAAGGGAGGGAAAGAGCTGATCCGGTATTTCTGCGTTCCGTGTAAGCCAACGAAAGCAAACGGCGGCAGGACGCGGAACCTCCCCTGCCATGCGCCGGAGAAGTGGGAGCTTTTCAAGACCTACTGCAAAAGGGATGTGGATGTGGAGAAAGCCATCCGCAGGAAGCTGCACAATTTCCCCATCCCGGAAAGCGAGATGGAACTGTACCGTTTAGACCAGCGCATCAATGACCGCGGCGTGCTGGTGGATATGGGGCTGGTAAGGAATGCGGTTTCCTGCGAGCATCTCCATAAGGAGGTGGTGACGAAACGCGCTTATGAACTGACGGGCTTGGAGAACCCCAATTCCGTGGCGCAGCTAAAAGGCTGGCTTGGGGACATGGGGATGGAGGCGGAGAACCTTTCCAAGAAAGCGGTGGCGGAAATGATAGCGGAAACGGACGGGGAAGTGGAGGAACTGCTCAGACTCCGGCTGCTGATGGCGAAAACGTCTGTGAAGAAATATGAGGCTATGGAGAGGAGCGTCTGCTCAGATGGGCGGGTGCATGGCTTATTGCAGTTTTACGGGGCCAATAGGACCGGAAGGTTTGCGGGGCGCTTGGTCCAAATCCAAAACCTGCCTCAGAACCATTTACCCGATCTGGAACTGGCGAGGGAGCTTGTGAAGCAGGGGCGTTTTGAGGATATCGAATTATTATATGATTCCACACCGAATGTCCTCTCGGAACTTATCCGCACAGCTTTCATTCCAAAGCAGGGATGCCGCTTTGTGGTGGCGGACTTTTCTGCCATTGAAGCCCGTGTCATGGGGTGGCTTTCCGGCGAGGAATGGGTGCTGGACGTTTTCCGCGGTGACGGGAAACTGTATGAAATGACGGCATCGAGGATGTTCGGCATCCCGATGGCGGAGATTGGGAAGGGCAGTTCGGAACGGGCGAAGGGTAAGGTAGCTTCCCTCGCCTGCCAATATGGGGGCTCCACTGGCGCACTTGTCAGTATGGGGGCTTTGGATATGGGGCTGACAGAGGATGAACTTCCTCCACTTGTGGCAGCGTGGCGGAAAGCCAATCCGCACATGGTGCAGTTCTGGTGGGACGTGGATGCCGCCGCTATTAAGGCAGTCACCGAAAAGCAGAAAACGAAGGTCGGGAAGATCATTTTTGAATATAAGAGCGGGATTTTATTTATCACGCTCCCGTCCGGCAGAAAGCTGTCATATGTGAAGCCTAGGATGGCTGTGAACCGATTCGGGCGCGATGGCCTGACCTATGAAGGTATAAGCGAAAACAAGAAATGGAGCCGGATAGAGACCTACGGACCCAAGCTGGTGGAGAATATCGTGCAGGGGACAGCGAGGGATTTACTGGCGGAGGCAATGCTCCGTGTGGAGAAGAAGGGATACCCTATCGTCATGCACTGCCATGATGAGATCATAGCGGAAGTGCCGGAGGGCAGCGGCTCCGTGGATGAGATGTGTGAAATCATGGCGGTAAAGCCCACATGGGCGGAGGGACTGCCGCTCCGGGCAGATGGCTTTGAATGCAGATTTTACAAAAAGTGAGGGAGAAATTTATGGAGAGAAGGAATGCGGAAGGGTACCATGACCCGACTGCCTACGGAGGGATGCGTATGGCGGAGCAGAAAGCGGAAAAGGAAACAGTGAAGATGGTTTATAAGAATGGGAGGATGGAGCTTTACATCCATGAGTTCTTCCCATGCACGGCAGCGGTGGCAAGGAAGGTGTTCCCGCTGATCCGGCGCTTTGCGAAAGAGGATGACAGGGAGAAACTGAAACAGTTCTTACGGATAAAGGCGCGGGAGCATTCCGGGAAAGCACAGGCGTTTTCGGAAAAAGCGGAGTTCCTTACGGCAAAATCAGAGGAATGGCATTTCTACCGGAGGAAAGCCAGGGAGGAACAGATCATCTATAACCAGTGCGTGAAAAATCTGAAATTATTGGAGAACGGGGGAAAGAGGGAATGAAACTGTATATTTCAACAGGAAATTCAAGGATGGAGAAACGCTGGAACAACGTGGAGATGGAGCTGGATGAATTCATAGAGCGCATCTCCCACACCATCCGCACGGCGGAGACCGTGGAGCAGTATATGAAAATGACGAAAGCGAAGCAGGACGCCATCAAGGACGTGGGCGGTTTTGTGGGCGGCAGGCTGAAAGGCGGCAGGAGGAAGAAGGACTGCGTGGAATACCGCACCATCATAACGCTGGATATCGACCATGCAGTTCCGGGCGTGATTGAGCAGATAGAGATGCTCTATAATTACCGCTGTTTTATTTATTCCACCCATAAGCACACGGCGGAAAATCCGAGGCTGCGCCTCGTGATCATCTTATCCCGCCCGGTGTCGCCGGATGAATATGTGGCGGTGGCGCGTAAGGTGGCGGAGGACATCGGGATTGAGATGTTCGATGACACCACCTATGAGCCGAGCCGTCTCATGTACTGGCCGTCCACCTCCGCTGACGGGGAATTTATTTTCCGGGATATTGAGGGAGAGCCATTAAACCCGGACGATGTGCTTTCAAGGTATAAGGACTGGCGGGATTCCTCCGAGTGGCCGGTGAGCAGCAGGCAGCAGAACATCGTCCAGAGGGAGATGCGGAAACAGGCAGACCCGCTGACGAAGGATGGAGTGATTGGCGCATTCTGCCGGACGTATTCCATCGAGGAAGCCATCGCAGACTTCCTTTCTGATGTGTACCAGCCAAGCGCCATGCCGGGGCGGTATGACTATATCCCGGCTGACTCACAGGCGGGCGTGGTCATTTATGAGAGGAAATTCGCCTACTCCCACCATGCCACGGACCCGGCCTGCGGCAGGCTGATGAACGCCTTTGACATGGTGCGGATACACAGGTTCGGTGAGATGGATGAAAAGGCGGCGGAGGATACGGAGGCATCGAAGCTCCCTTCCTTTACCGCCATGAGTGAGTTTGCCGTAAATGATGAGAACGTGAAGATGACCATTGCCGGGGAGCGGATGGAGAAAGCGGAGAAGGAGTTCTCCGGGGAAAATGAGGACTGGCAGAAGGAACTGGAGTATGAGAAACGATCCACGGTGGTGAAGAACACCCTGCGGAATCTGCTATTAATTTTAAACAACGATGAAAAGCTGAAGGGCATCGTGTTCAACCAGCTCAGTGACGGCATGGAGATAAAGGGCGCGGTGCCGTGGGAGCATCCGGGGCGGTTCTGGCGGGATGCGGATGATGCGCAGCTTATCTCCTATATCGACCTTACCTATGGCACGTTCTCCATGCGCAATTACAATATCGCCGTGACGAAGGCCGCGGATGACCGCTCCTACCACCCGGTGAGGGAGTTCCTCGATGCCCTGCCAGAGTGGGATAAGGTGCCGCGGGTGGACACGCTGCTCATCGACTACCTGGGCGCGGATGACACGCCATACGTCCGGGCTGTCACGAGGAAGACCCTCTGCGGTGCGGTCTGCCGGGTGTTAAGCCCCGGCTGTAAGTTTGACACCATGCTGGTGCTGAACGGCCCGCAGGGCGTGGGGAAGAGTACGCTCATTTCCCGGCTTGCCGGGGACTGGTTCTCCGACAGCCTGAACTTAAGCGACACGAAGGACAAGACGGCGGCGGAGAAGCTGCAGGGGTACTGGATCATGGAGATCGGGGAGCTTGCGGGCTTAAAAAAGGCGGAGGTGGAGACGCTGCGCTCCTTCCTTTCAAGGCAGAACGACATTTACCGTGCGTCTTTCGGGAAAAGGGCGACGCCGCATCTGCGCCAGTGCGTCTTTTTCGGCACCACCAATGCGGAGAAAGGGTATCTCCGGGACACCACCGGGAACCGCCGTTTCTGGCCGGTGAAGACGCCGGGCGGGAGCCGGAAACATTCTTGGGAGCTATCCAGTGAGGACATCCGGCAGATATGGGCGGAGGTGCTTGTGTATGTGAAAGCGGGCGAGCGGCTCTACCTGGACGGGAAGATGGAGGACACGGCCAAGTCCGAGCAGCGGGAGGCTATGGAGAGCGATGAACGTGAGGGGCTTGTGCGTGAGTACCTTGACACGCTCCTGCCGGAGAAATGGGATGGCATGGATTTATTCGAGCGCAGGAATTTCCTTTACGGGGAGGATTTCGGGAAGCCGGACTTAGTCGGCACGGTGCGCCGTATGTCTGTTTCCAATATGGAGATATGGTGTGAATGCTTCGGGAAGGAGAGGGCGAACTTGAAACGCATGGACAGCGGGGAGATTTCCGCCATCATGGCGCGTATCGGCGGCTGGGATTCCGGCAGGAAGAAGGAACGCATTTCGCTTTACGGGCCGCAGTGGGTTTACAGGCGTGTTCCGAAACGGGAGTGATGTTAAAGACTGGAACGGAACACATTTTGTTCCCATAAAGGCATTTTGGGAACAGAAATTCGGAACATGGGAACAGCAGATAAGCACTGGCATAGAGGGGCGTGTTCCTATGTTCCAAAAAATAATTATATAAATGGAATATATAAAAAAGAGAGAAAAGCACATGTGAATACACCCATATGCGCGTAATAGGGATTTTTTGGTTTTTCGGAACTTTTGGTACAGAAAAGGAGGCAGGGCAGAATGAATTTTTATGAATGGATGATAGGGAAATATTACGGGAAGGACACGCCGAGGGGCGACCTTGCGGGAGATATGAAGCATGAGGAAGAAGGATTCCCCAAAGACGGGGACAGGCAGAGGATACTGGATTATCTGCATGGGATGTTCGCCTGCGATGAGTGCATCGCCCTGTTCAAGAGGTGCTGGCGTGATTATGAGAAGGCGGTGTCTGATGAAGGAAAGTGAGATTGAGAGCCGCCTGCGGGCAGAGGCAAAAAGGATGGGAGGCATGGCGGTGAAGTTCGTTTCCCCCGGTTTGGATGGGGTGCCGGACAGGATCGTATTGCTGCCTGGGAGGAAAATAGCATTCGTGGAATTAAAGGCTCCGGGGAAGAAGCCGAGGCCATTGCAGGAGAAACGGATGCGGCAGCTTAAAAATTTAGGCTTCCCCGTCTATGTGGTTGACGGGGCAGAGCAGATCGGAGGTGTGCTGGATGAGATATGTGCCACATGAATATCAGGAGTATGCAAAGGAGTTTATCATAAGCCACAGGGTGAGCGCGTTATTTTTGGATTGCGGTCTTGGCAAGACGGTGATTACGCTCACCGCCATATGGGAACGGCTGTATGACTATTTTGACATCCGAAAAATATTGATTATAGCGCCTTTACGAGTCTGCTATTTAACATGGCCTTCCGAACTGGAGAAGTGGGAGCATCTTTCCGGGATTGGGATGTCGGCGGTGCTTGGTTCGGAAAAAGAACGCACAGCCGCGCTTGGCAGGAAAGCGCAGGTGTATGTCATCAACAGGGAAAACGTGGAATGGCTGGTAGAAAATCATACATGGGATTTTGACATGGTGGTGATCGATGAGCTTTCCTCCTTCAAATCCCATAAGGCAAAACGGTTCAAGGCACTAAAGAAGGTGCGCCCGATGGTGCGGCGCATCGTGGGGCTGACAGGGACGCCCGCGCCGAATGGATTAATTGACCTTTGGGCGGAGATCGGCATCCTTGATATGGGGCAGCGGCTTGGGCGGTTCATCGGCGGCTACCGGGAGCGGTTCTTCGTGCCGGACAAGCGCAGCCGGGAGATGGTGTTTTCCTATAAGCCCAGGGAGGGCGCGGAAGAAGCAATCTATGAACTGATCTCCGACATCTGCATCAGCATGAAGGCCGTGGACTATCTGGAAATGCCGGAATGCGTTTATAACCGTGTGGAGGTCATTATGAGTGAAAAGGAGATGGCCCTGTATGAACAGTTGGAGCGGGATATGCTCCTTCCCTTTGCAGACGGTGACATTGATGCGGTGAATGCGGCGGCACTCTCCAACAAACTTTTACAGATGGCGGACGGCGCGGTCTACGATGAGAACGGGAACGTGAAGCACATCCATGACCGCAAGCTGGAAGCATTGGAGGATTTGGTCGAGGCGGCGAACGGCAAGCCGGTGTTAATTGTCTACTGGTATAAGCATGACCTTGACCGGCTGAAAAAGCACACCGGGGCGGTGGAGTTGGACACGGCGGAGGATATGCAAAGATGGAATGCCGGGGAAATCCCGGTGGCGGCGCTCCACCCGGCATCGGCGGGACATGGGCTGAACCTGCAGGCGGGTGGCTCCACGCTGGTGTGGTTCGGGCTGACATGGTCATTGGAATTATACCAGCAGATGAACGCAAGGCTGTGGCGGCAGGGGCAGGAGGAGACGGTTGTGATCCACCATTTGATCGCCAAAGGCACACTGGATGAGAGGGTGATGGCTGCACTGGAGAAAAAGGACTGCGGGCAGTCGGCACTTGTGGATGCGGTAAAAGCGAGGATTGGAGGCGTGGGATGAAAGCAGAGGAAATGTTCAGGAGTTATGCGGCAAGAAAGCAGGAAGTGGATTTACTGAAATTCCGCATCACCAATTTCCGCGGCATCGATGCGGACGAGGTGATAAAGTCCATGTGCCTTGCAAAGCCGGAAGGGGAAAAGGTGCAGGAGGGCGGGACTTCCGACAGGACGGCATCCGTGGCTTTGAATTACCGCAAGACGGCGGACAGGCTGGAGGATGAGATGTTTGACGGGCTTTTAGAGCAGTACCGCAGGAAAAAGGCGGAGATCGAGTTCTTCCATTACTGCGTCAGCCGCTTAAGCGGTAAGCTGCCGGAGGTCATAACGGACATGGTGGTGGAAGGGATGGACTGGCAGGAGCTTTCCGAGAAGTACAGTGTCTCCCACACCATGATCGGGAAATACAGGAGGAAGGCGCTGAAAGAGATGGATGTTTTTTACGAAATCCGGGAGAAAAACGACCTGGAAGTGATGCTGAGTTAAAATAAAAAATTTTTTTGAAAAAATTTTTCCCGTCCAGGAGGACATTTTTTCAAGGGCGGGGTAAGCAGGAATCCAGTGTTTATGCGTGTTTGCGGACAGGGTTTTGCGTGATGGTTTACTGACTGGTTTACTAAGTGGTTTACTGGATGGTTTACCAGGTGGTTTATTGCAAAGGAAAAAATATTGTGCTATGGTTATGATGCGAAGAAGTGTAGGGAGCCCTGATGGAAAATCCACGGGGCTTTTTTCACGTCCTCCGCACGGGGCAGCGGGCTTTATCCTTTCACCGCTGTCCTTTTCTTTTGCGGAAAGGGTGGAAAGGTGGATGCTATGGACTGTTTCGCTATGAAGGATGGAAAGTGCAACGTGCTGAGATGTGGGAAGTGTGGAGGCGGGACCTGCCACTTCCATAAGACGAGGGAAGAACAGGCGCAGTCATTGGAGAAAGTAAGCGAACGCCTGCGGAGCCTGCCGGAGTACCAGCAGGAAGCAATCGCTGATAAATACTATGGCGGCGTGAAGAAGTGGTGACGCTTTCCGGGCGGCAGCGTTTTCCGTTACTGCCGCCCGTCCGCCTTACCCGCCGTTCACAAAGCGGCAGACGGTAAAGCCGTCCTTAAGCCCCTCGCGGTAATAAAACTCGTTTTCGCGGGCAGCCCTGCGGAACGCCTCCGTCTGCATCCCCTTTAACAGTTCCCGGTCATCTTCCGGGAGGCTGTCAAGGATGCGCCGGAACTGTGCGTCCCGTTCCTGCCGCTCTGCCTTTTCTTCCTCTGACGGCTCTTTATTATTCCGCCGGAAGATAAGGTCCATCCGTTCTATGATGGTCTGGGTGAGGAATTCCCCGTCCGTCATGGCGCGCTACCTCCTTTCGGGAGACAGTTTAAAACAGGAGCGGCGCAGCAGCCAATACCGGATAGTGACAAAGAAAGCGGCGGTATTTTAAGCATACTGCCACTTTGGAAGATAAGCGGGAAACCACCTTGCTATTGACGGGATTCAGAGTTAAAATGCCCACACCAACTAAGGAAGGGAGGTTTTAGCATGATGCCGGAAGGCTGGAAAGAAGCGCTGGAGATGGCGGAGCGGTACCGAAACTATTTTTCAGAGCGGGATGCGGACATCGCGCTTGGCAGGAGCGGCACACATTTCTTTTATGTGTACGATAAGGAACATGGGTACTTCGAGGTGTTCCATACATTCCGCACGGCGGCGGAGCTGGAGGAACTGATCCTGGGGACGCTGGCAGAGGATTTGGAGTGCATGAACGCGGTGATGGCGGAGAACCTGCATGAGCGGTTCGATCTGACGGACATCAACGAGACACTGGACAATTACGCGCCGCGGTTCCATATGCACACACTGGCGGAGCAGCTAAAGGCTGTGGCCGGTGAGCAGGAGAAGTGGGGCAGGATGATGGCGCAGACCTACAGGGCGCTGTGCGGCAGGCTGCCGCAGGAGTAAACAGGAAGGAGGCGTACAGCCATGCCGAGGAAACCGATGAAACCATGCAGGCATCCGGGATGCCCGAAGCTGACGGACGGGATGTACTGTGAAGAACATTTACGGCTGCACGCCTCTGACCGTGCCAGCGCATCCGCCCGTGGGTATGACAGCAGGTGGGAGAAAGCACGGACACGATTCTTAAAGGCACAGCCCCTCTGCGTCAGGTGCATGGAGCAGGGGAGGCTGACACGGGCGACAGTTGTTGACCACATCATCCCCCACAGAGGGGATGCGAAACTGTTCTGGGATGAGGGCAACTGGCAGAGCCTTTGTAAGAGCTGCCACGACCATAAAACCATGACGGAGGACCGCTATCAGGAGTTCCATTACTGACGGTTTCCGTGATGGTTCTTTTTCTTCCATATTCCGACAAGGCACAACATTTCCCGTGGAAATCTGCATGGGGAAGGGGGTCAAGTTATCTCTAAAACTGTCGAAAAATATCGACCGCCGCCCCCTCAAACGCGCGTTTTCGCAAATTCGCACAGGGGGGATAGGAAATCGCCCCAAAATCTTACATAAACATTGATTTTTCAAGGCTTTCAGGCACTTTAGTTTTGCGTGAAAGTACCGAAAAACCCATGTTTTTGGGCTTAAAAACCATCAAAAAACGCTGGTTTTTGGGCCTTTTTTGATGGAGGTGGAGGGAAAATGACCGATTTTGAGGCGGCGCAGGTGAAGGAAATGCGCTTAAACGGCATGGGCTACCGTGCCATAGCGGAGGCGCTTGGGCTTTCCCGCGACATCGTCCGCAACCACTGCAAGGCGAAAGGGATGGGCGGCTATGTGGCGGCAACTGTGAAGAACCTTAAGGAGCGGGAGGTGCAGAACGGCATCTGCCTCTGCTGCGGGAAGGAAACCGAACAGGCGGGGACGGGCAGGCCGAGGAAGTTCTGCTCAGAGAGATGCCGGAGGCAGTGGTGGAAAGCACATCCGCAGGAGGGGAACAGGAAAGCCATTGTCACAAAGAAATGTGAATGCTGCGGCAGGGAGTTTTCCTTTTACCGGAGCAGGAAACCGAAGTATTGCAGTTATGACTGCTACATCAAGGCAAGGTTCTGGAGGGATTAGAGAATGGAGTTTAAGAAGATCAGGATTGCCGACCTTATCCCGGCATCCTACAATCCGAGGAAAAAGCTGAAACCCGGCGACAAGGAATACCAGAAGATAAAAAACTCCATCACGGAGTTCGGCTATGTGGAGCCGGTGATCGTCAACTCAGACATGACCATTATCGGGGGACACCAGCGCGTGTCTGTACTTTCCGATTTAGGCTATGAGGAGATCGACTGCATCGTCATTGACATTGACAAGCAGAAGGAGAAGGCGCTCAACATCGCCCTCAATAAGATCACGGGTGAATGGAACAAGGAGCTGCTGGCGGATTTGATCGCCGACCTGCAGGATTCGGACTTTGATGTGTCCTTCACCGGTTTTGAGCCGCCGGAAATCGAGCAGCTATTCAATTCCGTCCACGATAAGAAAGTGACCGAGGATGATTTCGACATTGACGCGGAACTGGAAAAGCCCGCCGTGGCAAAGATGGGCGACGTGTGGACGCTTGGGCGGCACAGGCTGGTGGTCGGGGATTCCACCCTGCCGGAGACATACGATGTGCTGATGGCAGGGGCGAAAGCGAACCTTGTGGTCACAGACCCGCCGTACAATGCAAATTATGAGGGGAGCGCCGGAAAAATAAAAAATGATAACATGCCCGACAAGGAATTTTACCAGTTCCTTTTTACGGCATTCGTAAACATGGAGCAGCACATGGAGAGCGATGCCTCCATCTATGTGTTCCACGCAGACACGGAAGGGCTGAATTTCCGCAGCGCGTTCAAGGCGGCGGGCTTCTATCTTTCCGGGTGCTGCATCTGGAAGAAGCAGAGCCTTGTGCTTGGCAGGAGCCCCTACCAGTGGCAGCATGAGCCGTGCCTGTTCGGATGGAAGAAGGGCGGGAAGCACAACTGGTATTCCGAC
>NZ_CALPDH010000050.1:0-25245 GCF_943193215.1 Acetatifactor aquisgranensis
GCACTGCGCAGTCAATTGGATAAAGGTTGGAAAAATAATTCGTCATTTGCGTCTCCCTCAATTCGCCGTCCGACACTCTGTCGGTCAGAGCCGCTCCTGCTCCCTCATAATAAGTCCGAGCAATTTATCACGAAACACATTCCCCTAACTTCCTTTGTCCCTAATTCCCATGACAAACACCTCCCTCCGCTAAGTATACGAAACAATCCTCAAAAAAGTTTCATGCCGCCCATAAGTCCGGGCATTCCGCAGGGGCAAGGTTTTATGCTCCTCTGCGGAATCGGGTGTAATCCTTATATCTTCATATCCAATGTGCTGCCCAAAGACGGCTTTTTTACAAACGTATTTCCACTTTTGACAAGCTGGCTTTCCACGGATTCCCTTGTAACGCTGTCCAGTATGCCCGGATCAAAAGGCTGTCCCGGCTGCCAGTTGGGATTAGCCGCCTTTACCGCCGCATACATCGCAGAACGGTATTTCCCTTCATACTGCTGCAAAGTCCATGTTCCCTTCGCACGGTCTTCCTTCTTTACGCTTAATTGATATTCCCTGAATACTTGCGACCGTTTCGTTGTATCGCCATTGGAAATGCCATTCTCCTGAATGAATTCCCTTTTCACATTGTCGAACATCTTCTGCCGCGCATCATCGGAAACATTTATCAACTGCTGCCATGTTGAACGGTCTACGGTGCCATCTTCTCCGTGATACATCCCCGGCACAACTACTCCGCCCGGTCCGACAAAATCTCCGTCAGAATTATAATTCTGCATGACATTCCTCATATGTGCTTCGCGCCCGCCCAATAATTCATATAACATTTTTTGTTCGGGCGTCATCATTGCCTCTTCCGCAATGAGTTTGTCTAAATGATCCTTTGCCGCTGCCTTATACTGCTTGCTGTTAGTGTTGATTCCTGTATAACCGGAACCGCCTGCATTAAAACTAATATTCATACCATCATCCTCCTTTGATAAAAATATTTGAAATCCGTTTCATGGCTTTATTGTATATATCGTCATTCCAACAAAAATTTTTAAGAGTTTCTGCATTATTTAGTCCATCTGCACTTTTAAGTCATTATTAGCTTATCGATTTGCACTTACAATGCAATAGAGGTGGTATCCATGATAGATTATAAATCAATCGGCAGTAAAATCAGGAAACAGAGGACAGCCCGCAATATGTCGCAGGAAAGGCTGGCGGAATTATGCGACGTCGGCACAACCCATATCTCCCACATCGAGACCGGCAACTGCATCCCCAGCTTAAAGGTCTTTATCGCTATCCTGAATGCTCTGTCCTGTTCTGCCGACCAGCTTTTATGTGACGAGCTGGATAATGCAGAACTGACATACAAGACCGAAATCGGCAGCCTTTTAGACGACTGTTCCAGCCATGAACTTATGATAATCACGAATACAATACAGGCCTTAAAATCATCCCTGCGTAAATAGGGATTTACACAGGCAGCACCCATACATAATATCGGATCATGGGGTATTTTTTCAAACCAGACTGCACCAAGCTCCCATTTATTGCACGAAACGACTATAAAGCATATTATATCCAAGCGGACATACCCTAAAGTTTTTCGCCTTTCATCCGGCAGCACTTCCAATCATATAATCCGGCGGAAACGGCAGGCCGCCGCTTATGAGGCAAATCTCCCCATAGCGGCGGTTTCTTTTGTGCTATCCGGCTTTCAGTTCCACTAAAACAATCTCAGTTATTGAAACGGAATGGTATCCCCTTAAAACATAAAGTCGTTAATGGCACTTATAATAATAATTCCAATGCCAAACAGCATAAGCAAAATCCCCGGTATGCGCAGATACCATTTATAATGACCGGGCATTTCACTTTTCTTCATCAGCCACCAAAACGGCTTACAGAAGATAATCATAAGCAGACCACCAATTAAACAGACAACAGCAAAAATAATTCCGAAATTAAAGCTCATATCTACTCCTTCCTATCAGCACATTACTATTTTGCAATAAACCCTTGCGGTACTGAAATACATCACTATATAAATAAGGACAAACAATAGGGAAATTGCCCCCGTACAAAGCAGTAACATCCAAATATTTGTCAGTCCAAGAGTGGCAAGCAACATACCGATTGCATAAAGCGAAACTGCTAAATGAATAATAGCAACCACCAGCGGGAAGAAAAACATCGTCCGAATTTCTTTGTGAACCACGGCAGACACTTCATTACGGCTAAGTCCTACCTTTTGCATAACTTCAAAATTGTATCTGTCGCTATACCCCTCTGTAATCTGCTTATAATAAATAACCAAAGTTAAGAAAATCATAAATAATAGGCTTAACAGCAAACCAATAAACAAAAATCCTCCGTAAGTATAATTACTGTCTCGCTTTTCTGCTTCTGCATTTTCAAACTTTACCCCGGCAAAATTAGCACTAATTTGACTTTGCAATGCGGCGGTAAAATCATCTTCACCTATACCTTCTGCGTCAAACATCATGCAGTATGTCTTATGAAATCTCTTTTCAGAGGGTGACAATTCAGCAAAGATATTGTCTATATCCACCTGTGACGGACAAACAAGAAAGTATCGTGTTTCAGAAGATAGTATACTTTTGTTTTGTATAGCTAATTGTGATAATTCACTTTTTACCCGATATTTCAAATCATTAAAACATATTTCAGAAACACCTAAATCTTTTGACGAAGAAAATACTAATATTTCATCAGCCCCAAGTTGTTCCGATCTTCCCTCCATGCGGTTATAATCTTCTACTGTAATCAGATAGATTGCACAAGTGCTGTTTGCCGGGTGTACTTCCGGCTGATAGACAGAAAATGTATTATCCTTATAAACACCGCTTATATAGGTAACATTATAGTCAACTTCTTTGTTTATCATCATATTGTATTGCTCTGCGATTTGGTGAACAAGTTCTGGCAAAGTGCTTTGTCCGTCCATCGCATTTTCAACAGAAATTTTTGTTTCCATAGGAAAGCGAAAAGAAACCATTTCTCTTTGCCCTACATATAGTGACAACGTAGTAGTGGCAATAACCATAACAACGGTACTTAAAATGCAGATATTTGACAATCCTTTCGCATTTTGTTTCAGCCGATAAATAAGCCCGGAAACAGAAATAAAATTCTGTGGCTTGTAATAATATTTATCATTCCTTTTCAAAGCGTTTAGTAAAACAACAGAGCTGGACGAAAAGAAAAACATGCTTCCTGCCAAAATCAATAAAGCAATAGGGAAGACACGCCCAATAATATCAATGGGTGAGGGTGTAGTAAGTATCAACGTATATGCACCCCCAAGGCATAAAACTCCTAAAATGGCTTTTATTACCACAAACGAATTATAAGTATCTCCTTTATGGGCAGCATACAGCAATTCAACAGGCTTTGCTTTTATGACGGAAAACAGGTTATAAAGCAGGATCAGTATACCAATCACCACAAACCAAGCGATTGTCTGTGTAAGTGCTTCTATCCCAAACTGAAACGCAAGCCCGCTATCTAAGTGAAGCAGCTTCAACAAGATAAGGAAAAACAGCTTCCCCAAAAAAACACCCAAAATAATACCCGCAATAAGCCCGGCTGCTGTGAGCAGCAAGCTTTCAAGCATAAGGACTTTGGCAATATGTTTCTTTTCCAAGCCAAAGATATTATACAAGCCCAACTCTTTTTTGCGCTGCCGTATAAGCAGTCCATTTGTATATAAAAGAAATACTCCCGCAAATAAGCCCGTCATAATAACACCAACTTTAATAAACTGAACAAAAATATAGCTTCCGGGCAGAGTCGCAATGATTGTCTGGTTTTGAATTGAAGCCATAACATAGAAAATCATTACGGACAAAACATTTGTCAGAAAAAACGGATAATATACAGGCTTGTTTTTTTTAATATTTGAAACCGCAAGCCGGATATAAAAGTTACGCATATAATCCCTCCTTTTGCAAAAGGATTTTCAGATTATCAGAAATCTTTTCTTGAAAGGTTTCATTATCCATATTTCCACGATACAGTTGATTAAAAAGCTGTCCGTCACGGATAAATAAAACACGCCCTGCGTAACAGGCAGTTTTAACGCTATGCGTTACGACAAGGATAGTCTGTCCCTTTTGGTGTATGTCTGTAAACATTTTCATAACCTGTGCAGAAGAACGGGAATCCAAAGCTCCCGTGGGTGCTGTTAAGTTAGTACAAATGAAATTTGTTACCTATGTACAAAATTTTTCGTCAAACATCAGTTGTTGAACTATGCACTATATACAAAGCCCCGGAAGACTGCTGCCCTCCGGGGTCTTTTATTTCCGTCCCATCACCTTTCCTCTTCCTTCTCCCTCTCCCAGGTCATTTCCTGGCCTGTTTCCCTCTGGTATCGCTCCTTGATTGCCTGTTCAACATAGGCATTAAAGGACTGCCCCTGCGCCTGGGCCGCCTCCTGGACCCTGGCTTTCATACCTTTGGGCAGGGCCAGTTCTCCCCGGTCATAATTCTTTCCCCTGTGCTTATTTTTCGCCCTTGTGGCCGCTGCCCCCCTGGGCGTGGGGTATTTTCTTCCTTCACCTTCCATCAATTTTCCCTCCATGCCGTTTTTTACAGTATACCACACTATTTTCTGTTACGGAAGTATAAACCTTGCACAAATATACTTCCGTAACTTTGTGCAATTTCCCTATTGAAATTATACTTCCGTAAGTATATAATGGACTTATAAGGTAAAGGAAAGGACGGAAACAAAATGGAAATCGCAAATACAATTCTTGATCAGTTGGGCGGAAACAAATTTTTAGCAATGACCGGGGCAAATCACCTGCTTGCAGACGGAAACACATTGAGAATGACCCTCCCCAAAAATAACAGCAGGGCGAACCGCTTATACATCACCCTGGACCCGGACGACACCTATACAATGCGGTTCTTCCGCTTCACGCCGGGCCGCTTGAATAAAAAGACTTTCGCCTGGACGGAAGATAAAACCCAGGAAGTCAGACTGGAAAAAGGCGTCTATTGCGATATGTTACAGGGTATCTTCACAGCAATCACAGGAATGGCCACACACTTATAAACCGCAGGGGGGGCGGCACTGCTGCCCCCATCACCACAAAAAGAAGGGAGAACGAACATGATTGCAAATAATTTCAATGACTTTGTAGAAAAGGTTACGGAAGCGGAAAGAACGGCACTGAATACCCCGGAAGGCCAGGAGATCACAAAGAAAATTCTGGAAATGAAACTGGCCCAGGACCCGAACATGACCCCGGAAGAATGGCAAAATACAAAATCCCAGTTCTTAACCTTTCTTTTCGTCATGATCGTAAAGGAAAACCCGGAAGCCATGAAAGAACTGGGGACGCATGTATGGAACGAAATGCAGGAAGCGTGAATGGCGCTCCTGTTTGCCCCAGGAACGGCAGAAAGCCCGCAGACGGTAAAATATACCACCTGCGGGCTTTCTCTCTGTTCTGGGGCTTCCTGGGCACGTCTGGCGGGGCTTTATTCGCTTTCCACCACTACTTCCACGCCCACGGATAACTGATCAGCCGTTTCCTTTTCCAGCGTCCCTACTTTCTGCCCGTCATCACCATATACATTGACGGTTCCGTCCTGGTTCTCTTCCAGGGCGCCTTCCGGCACATTGTCCGTTGCCACGGCCTGCCTGCGGTCTGCCTGGGCGCCTCCTGTGAACACATTCACTATGGGGGCTTTTGCCACTTCTCTTTGTCCGATCTTATAATACATTGCCTGGGTTTCCTGGGTGCCTGCTTCCTTCTCCCCTGCCTTCATAGCCTCATACGCCGCCTGGGCAATGGCCTTCAACTGGTTTTCCGTCACCTTTATGCCCTTTTCCTCTGCGATCTTGTACAGTTCCTTGACCACGGCGTCCATTTTCTCCTGGCCCGTGGAAGCCTTCATGAACTCCCTGGCCCATACCACGAACTTTCCGGCCCATGGTGCCAGATCATTCAGTTTATCCGCCACGTTTTTGGGCATGTTGGGAAATACATACTTTCCGCATACAAAAGCGCCCACCATGACCCCCAGGGTGATTGCCTGCATAATAATGTTGTCCATCTCGTTTTCCTCTCTTTCTCTTTTTTCCTGCCGCTTACTGCGGGATTTTAATAACC
Source organism: Acetatifactor aquisgranensis (assembly GCF_943193215.1). Lineage (NCBI taxonomy): Bacteria > Bacillati > Bacillota > Clostridia > Lachnospirales > Lachnospiraceae > Acetatifactor > Acetatifactor aquisgranensis. The sequence goes on from NZ_CALPDH010000050.1 coordinate 6,138, forward strand.
TGGCCTACAGAAATACGGTTCGGGTCCGCAATGCCATTGTAGGCCGCCAGGGCCTGCACCGTGGTTCCGTATCTGGCCGCAATGCCGGAAAGCGTGTCACCACGCTTCACCGTGTAGCTTCCGCCGGGCTTCTGGGTGCCTCCCTGGGGCGCTGTAGCACCATTTCCAGGAATTTTAATAACCTGGCCTACAGAAATACGGTTCGGGTCCGCAATGCCATTGTAGGCTGCCAGGGACTGTACCGTGGTGCCGTACCTGGCCGCAATGCCGGAAAGCGTGTCACCACGCTTCACCGTGTAGCTTCCGCCGGGCTTCTGGGTGCCTCCCTGGGGCGCTGTAGCACCATTTCCAGGAATTTTAATAACCTGGCCTACAGAAATACGGTTCGGGTCCGCAATGCCGTTGTAGGCCGCCAGGGACTGTACCGTGGTGCCGTACCTGGCCGCAATGCCGGAAAGCGTGTCCCCTCTCTTTACCGTGTAGCTGCCGCCGGGCTGTCCGGCAGCAGGCTTCTGGGTGCCTCCCTGGGACGCTGCGGGGGTATTGGTGCCGCCGCCCAGCTTCTGCGCAATGGCCGCAAAGTCCGGCGTGATAAACCCCCGGATATACCGGGCGTTATAATCCAGCCTGCGGTGCCCGATCTTCCCGCCGTCCATATTGCCTTCGGTGACAATGAAATAATTGCCCCCGGTTTCCGTCACAATGCCGATATGGTCCCCGCCGCCTGTATTGTCTCCCACGCCGTTGTCCTGCCAGTCATAGCAGCAGGCGTCCCCCAGGCCGGGGCGGTGTGCGTCATTCTCCGTCCAGATACCCATTTTCATGGCCAGTTCAATGAATTTCTGCACCCCGCATTCCGTCCCGGTATACTGGGCAATCCCGGCCAGGATATATGCGGCGCTCACCGTAGTGGCACAGTATGCGTCATGGGGCTGTACCCTGTAGCCACGGGCCAGCGGGGCATGGCCGTTATAGGTTGCCAGGATTTCCTGGTGTTCCTTGCTTCCCTTTTTCCCGCCTTCCCATGCGGTGATGATATTGGCCACTTTCTGCCGCAGTTCCTGTTCCGTCATCTTTGTGTTTCCTCCCGTCTGCTGGCTGCCTAAATTCAGCGCCCTGGCCGCATTGTATACCGCATTCCGCCGGGTGCTGTACTTGCCCATGACACGATCTGCCAGGCCAGCGCTGTGCAGGGTGTCAAGGGTTACGGGTTTCCTTGCGGCTTTCGCCACCCTTGCGGAAGCGCCGCCGCCTCCCTGGTTTTCCAAATCGGCAAAGTATACCAGGGCGGCAGGGTCAGCCACTCCGACTTTCAGCCCGTGTTCCACATATGCGTACACGTCCTTTTCCGCCAGATCGTCCTGGGCCTTCTTTCCGGCGTCCGTCACCAGCAGGCGGCTGATTGCCTGCTTTTCCTGGGGGTTCACCGTGCGGGTGTTCCAGTCTGCCGCCGTGGTGATCTCACGATAAAGGGCAGCCCCCAGAATGGACGCCGCCCTGGCTTCCGCCGCACAGACCGTTTTCAGCAGGGCCAGCGCCCGCCCGCCGTGCCACTGCACCTTCCCCACGCTCACGGCTCCGTTGTCATTGGCATTGACGGAACCATAATTGCCTTCCTGCCCGAAAATGATCTTCTGGGCGGCCTGGGAAACCTCTTTTTTCTGCTTCTCTTCCACCGTTTTACCTCCTTCTTTTTTATTGGGAACTCATGTTGCTAAAATCAGACAAACTTGCCGCTGTATCCGGCAATGCCTGCTTGATTTTCAAAAGGTTTTCAGCTTTGGATTTCCAGCAATAGAAACCCACTGCCAGGACGGCCACGGACCCCACAAACGCCAGCAGGGTGGAAAGCTGGTACACGTCCTTGACGATCACCACCCACACGCCCACCAGGAACGCAAGGTGGTATGTCACCAGGACGGAAAAGACAATCACTTTCGTGGCCTGTATCTTCTTTTCCGGGTGTTCCTGGCGGTCCTTTTTCCTCCGCCTGCGGGCCGCCGCAATCGTCCTGGCATTAAAAATCATTACAACAAAAAGGCAGGCCATAAAGCCCGCCAAAAAGGCAAGTATCATCATTCCTTCATTCCTCCCCGTCTTCGTCATCTGGCCTTACCACCAGAAAGCTGTTTTTTTCAAGGCAGCGCTGGTATAGCTTTTCTATGTACTCATACGCCAGATCAACCTGCCCGTTTTCAATTTTATTTGTTTTCACATATTCTGCGTAATCGTCATGCACGGAAATAATGTGGTCAAACTCTTCTTTTGTATGCTTCCGGCGGTTCATGCAGGAGTTGGCGAACTCCAATATTTCAGACCGCCAGCTGTCAACTTTGTGGGACTCAAAATCTTTTGCCAGCTTATCCAGCTTTTCCTGCATGTCCCGGTTTAGCTGTTTCCCCAGCCAGCCTATAAGCGCACGGACCGGCTGTATTTTGATATGCGGCGTTAGATCAATGACAATCCCGGCGGCGGCCAGCAGCCCCAGCAGGTTCTTTCCCCACTCCCACAAGGCGTTCCATTCAATTTGCGGCATTTCCCATCACCTCCCGTCTGTAAATATCGTTCAGTTTCTGGGCCATGCCGTGGCTGTTGAAATGCTTCAAAATGCCCTTATAGGACGCCACTGTCCTGGCCATCTTTTCCCGGTCCATCTCCCCCGCATGATAGGCCGAAAAAACGTATTCCAGGCGCTTGATCATCTTCTTTGCAGTTTTCTTCCGTAACTTTACATGGGTTGACCATACCCGGAACCCCACAAATTCAGCGCCCAGGCAAACCGGGCGTATACAGGTTTTATTATTCAACTGTAGGTGCAAGCGGTTTTCCAGGAATGCCGCTATTTCATTTTTCACCTTTTCCAGGTGCCGCTTGCTGTTGTGAATAATGATCACATCGTCCATGTAACGGATATAATACCGCATATGCAGTTTGTGCTTGCAAAACTGGTCTAACTGGTCCAGATATAAATTTGCAAACATTTGACTGGTCAAATTCCCTATGGGCAGTCCCACTTCCGCCAGCAGGTCCGTGAACGGAACGTCCCCTATATCCGCCCCCATGGGCAGGCCAAAATTGGTATCTTCGCAGTTTACAATGCCTTCCATGATATACAGCAGGTCTTTGTCTGCAATCTTAAGCCGCAGTATGTCCATTAAAATTTCATGGTCTATGCGGTAAAAATACTTGCTTATATCCAATTTCAGATAATAGTATTTTCCCGGCTTCCGCTCCACCTGGCGGAACCAGTATTGCAGGCGCTTCACCGCCTTGTGGGTGCCCTTCCCCTTCCGGCAGGCGTAACTGTCAAAAATAAACTGCTTATCCAATAGCGGATTTAACTGCCTGTAAATAGCGTGCTGCGCCACCCTGTCTTTAAAGTCCAGGGCCATAATCAGCCGCCTTTTCGGCTCATACACGAAAAACTTTCGGTATGCCCCCACTTTGTAGGTCTTCCAGATAAATTCATTTTGCAGGGTGATCAAATTTTCTTCCAGCTTTTCCGTGTATGCCATCACGTCCGGGCGGTCACGTTTCTGTTTTATGCCGTCTTTGTAGGCATAGAAAAGGTTTTCAAAATCATAAATTTTCGGGAAAAGATTTTTGATTTTTTTCATGCGATACCTCCAAAACTCATATTAAAGGGCCGGGCAAATCCACGCCAGGCAATCCCCGGCGTGGAACGTGACAAATTGCCAGTTTCCCGCCTGGCTTTCGGGCGTATGCCTTACTAACTGTCTTCCCGGCAATATATATTTTTCCTGCGGCCTGTTCGACCATTGGAAAGGAAAAGGACCCCTTATGCCTAAATGCACGGGGTATAGACTCTTGAGCCTATACCAAATCTGGCCTTATTTAGGGTTAAGCGGAACGGAAACCAATGTTCACATTGACGTTAGAACGGGGGTTGTTCAGATTGACAGCGGACGCCCCGGCGTTGGAAGTGTTGTTGAAACTCGACCCCCGGAACGGCAGCCCACGACACCGATTAAATGGCCCTTTCCCTATAAAAATGCGGCCATTTTACTGGCTGCCCTTTTTACCTTTATTTTGTTCCTTGCTTGCCTCCCCATTGACGTACTTTTCATAGTTCCCGATCTGGCCGCCCAGGTGGTTGATTAACTTCGCCCAGTTCTCATATTTCCGCATGGGCAGGCACGGTCTTTTATCCGGGTACATTTCTTCATCTGCCGCCAGGCGTATGAAATGCCGCAGTACGTCCACTTCCGTGTCCAGTTCTCCCAGCGTGGTCTTTTTATAGTGCTTGTTTTCCAGGGTGATCACCAGGCGCAATATGGTATACATGGACTGCCGGATTTCACGGGCCAGCGTTGCCCGCTCATACTTTGGAAAATCTTTCAGCGCAATATTTCCGTACTTGATAATTTCATACACCTTATTTTTCATGCGGAAGTCTTCTGTTTTGGCATTATTTCCTATGCCGTCCAGCTGTTGTTCCCCTGGGGCCTTCGGCGCTGCGTTTTGCTTCTCCATTTTTTATTCCTTTTTACTGTTTTAAAAAAGTGTGGGACTTGCTACCGCAAGCCCACACAGTTTATCAGTCTTCCGTTTGCAGTTCGGCATAAGCGGAACGGAAACCAAGGCGCACATAGACGTCAGAACGGGGGTGGTTCAGAATGACAGCGGACGCCCCGGCGTTGGAAGTGTTGTTGAAACTCGACCCCCGGAACGGCAGGCGTTCCCCGTCATTCCTCGCATAGAAACGATCTCCGCCGTATGTAGCGCTGCTTTCCGGGAACATTCCCATTGCGATCAAAATTTTCGGAATGCTTACCCCGGACGCCGCCGCCAGGTCCTTGAAGGGCAGGGACGGCCACTGATCACCGCTTGAAACATTCGTCAGGGATATTCCGATCTGCGGCGCTCCGCCTGCCGTCTTAAGGTCCACTTTAAGGGTTCCCGCCGTTCCGGGTGCCACCAGGGAACCGTCCGGCTTGATTGCCTTCCACTCCGTAGACCCCGCCGCCATGCTACAGGTGGACTTCATGGAATTGCCATAGGGTATGATCTGGATTTCCCCGTTATACAGGCGGAAACCTGCCACCCACTCCCACACATTCCCGCACAGATCAGCAATGCCCGCCGGGCTATGGTCATGATACCAGGTTGTGGGGCCGCTGCCCGTGGCTGTCCTGCCTCCGCCATAGTTCTGGTATTTATAGGTGGTAATGCCTCTTTCATGGGCGTGTGTATAGCACTTGCCATAATTAGTATTGCCACGGGGGACTGTCTTGTTTTTCTGGCTCCACAGGGTCAGCGCCGCAAAAACCCCGTTCTGGTTAAGGTGCCAGCCGTTCCCCTTTTTCCGGCAGGCGGCCAGGGCGGCGTCAAAATCCAGGCTTGCTTTCGGGTCCACCATGGGAAGAGAATACGCCCGCTCATGCTTGATAATGTTCGGGTACTTAGATACCCAGATCACTTCCTTTTCCACGCCGTCCACAATCCACCAGGGCAGCGTTTCCTGGGTCCCGCCCGTGATAATGTCCGCATATGTCATTTTGGGCACCCCTACCATGATAGAGGGCAGGCCCAGGTCATCAAAAATAACCTTGTTATTCGGCCCAAAAGACGCTACCGCCAGGGCCAGATCATCAAAATTCTGCATGTATTATTCCTCCATTCCCCATAAAATCAGCGTACAAAGCGCCATGTCAAACGGCACGGGAACTGGGACCATGACCGTTTCCCCGTCCTCATTGCGCTGTTCGCTCTCCTGTTCTACATAACGGCGGGGCGGTATGACCACCTGGGCGGCATACTTCCGGGACTTTTCGGCCACGCCGTTGATCAAGCCCCCGTCAGCGTCCAGGCAAATGTCAATCATATTTTCTTCGTCCCGCTCCTTTGCGGATACCTTCACGGTCAGTTCATCTTCGCCATAAGTGAAGGTAATTCTTTCACTGGTTACGGAATACCCCAGGTGAATGCCGGGCGTCTTTTCCACTACCTTGATTTTATTTGCCATTCCTGTTTCCTCCCTTCATGATTTCACGGCTTCTGGCCGCAATAATGGCGGCGGCCTCCCGCTGCTCCGGGGTCCCCCTGCCTGCCACTCCATAGGACCGCAGTACAGCCGCTTCCCGCTGCCTGCGCTCTTCGGTTTTAATGTGGATATTAGCCACTGTAAAAGCCCCCTTTCACAAATAATTTAATGACTGCCTCCCTGGCGCTCCCGGTAAACTTTACCTTAAAGCCGTTGACCAGTTTGTCCGTGATCTCCACCCCGTTCACAAAGCCCCCGGACACGGAAACAATCTCCGCCTGCACGGTATAATTGACATTATTCCGGTTTATGCCCAGCGCCACGGTTTTCTGGCTGGTATTGAACGGGTATGTTTCCGTATTGGTCAGTGTCACCTGGATTGTCTCCCCGGCCAGATCGTCCAGCTTCTGGGCCTGGTGTATGCGGGAGATCATCAGCAGGCCAGCCAGTGCGTGGGCTTCCGAAACCCCGCATTCCAGGTGGTTGAAATTTTTCCCGTTCTGCGGGGTCCCCTGCTGTATCACTGTCCCTTCCACAGGAAGGTGGGTGATCGTCCCGTCCGGGTTCGATTGTTCCCGGTATCGGTTTTCAAACTCCGTCACATGGTCAAGCCATATCTGTTCTACATACATTTTTTACACCTCCTCTTCCAAAAATTTGAATGTGAAGCGGTACAGCACTCCTTCCTGCACCTCTTCCAGCGGGATTTTTTCCGCCTTGACTGCCCACGGCTGGTTATTTTTGTTGAAAAGCTGTACCTCCTGGACAGTCACGCCCGCCGCATTTTCCGGGGTGATCTGGATAAATATAGCAGTATGTCCGTCTTCCAGGTGTTCCCGGCGGTAAATCGGGTATTTCTCCGTTTTCCCGTCTATCGTGACGGCGGCATAAGAGATCACGTCATCAAGAAAAACCTGTAAATCGGCAAATGCCTGCGGTGTCAACATGGTGGTTTCCTCCTTTCCCTATAGTCTCCGGGGACTTCCGCACAGTTTTGTATTGTATTTAAACCCCGTGCCCTCTGCCCGCCCAGAAACATTCCCGCCCGCTGTCTGCTGCTGGATATTCCGGCCCGGCACTGTCCCCGCAATGGGCACGGTGTAGGTGCTTCCCTCTGCCTGGGTCTGCGCCATGATCTCCGTGTCAGCGCTGCCGCCCCTGGCGCTTCTCTGGGGTATCTTCCCGGCCTCCGTGACCCCCGCAGGCACATTTCTGTACTTTACGATTTCCAGGGCTGTTTCCGCCGTTATATGGGCCTCATTCCCCCGAAAAATAACATTGCGCTGCGGTATGGTTCCGGCCTGCGGCACAGAAAAAATAAAGCCTGCCGCCTCCGTGCCCACAATAATGGCGGCACCTGCCATGCCGCCTTTTATATTTCTGTATGGATATGTTCCCGCATTCAGCCGCCCGGTCACAGGCGTTTTATAGACGATATAGTCCGTATGCGTTCTGATAATGCAGTCTATTCTTGTCTGGTATACAATGCCGTCCAAATGGGAAGACAGGCGTTTATACATTCGTATGGCTTTCACCAGCTGGGCCAAACTGGCCGTTATGCGGTCCTCTGTCACATCACAGACAACACGGAAATGGTGTGGCTCCCCTCCATAGTTAAACCACTCTTCTACTTCGCTTTTGGGCCATATACTCCCCAGGGCTGTTTCCATAGCGTATTTTGTGCCCATTTTTTTGTGAACCTTTACGCTGTTCTTTACCATGTCCCGCTTTACCTGTAGAGGGTAACTGTAATCGTACCAGTCAACGTGCATATCGTATGCCAGTATGTCCACCAGGTCTTCCGGCAGTTCTTCAAATCGGGAGTAGATCAGCACATTATCCATATTGCCGCTAACTGTCAGCAGCTGGTCCGTCAGCGTCCTGGCCAGCGCAATCATTTTGGGGTCATGCCTTAATGCACCGGGGAGAAAATCGGAAAAGTCCGTGCTGTATATGTCATTCATCTTCAATCCCCCCATTCATCACTACCTGCTGCCCTTCCAGCCTGGCCACATAGGTTTCCGGCACCACCGCAAAGGCGGGCTTTCTGATCTCCACACGCTTCACGCCTGCTGCCATCAGCATACTGTTAAGCTGGGAAGGGTTTATGTCCCGGCCCATTTTGGCGGTCTGCCATGTGATATAGTTCTTTACTGCCTCCTTCGCCGCCCCCTCAATGATCTTGCTGCTGGCCTGGCTGTACCGTGGTATGTAATAGGTCACGTCAACCTCAAACGGGCTTTCTATGGGTTTTGATACTGTCACTTTATCTGTAAGCGGTCTTACCTCGCTTGTGTTCAATGCCTCTTCCACCTGGCTGATCACGGCGTCCGTGGGCAGTTTCCCGTCTTGCAGTAATATTCTAATATCCACCACGCCTGCTTCCGGGCTTGTGGCCGTCACGTCCGCTATGGCCGGGGACACCTTTTTGACGTGGTATATATAGCCCCCTATCGGCCCCGCCGTGGAAAAACTCTCCATACTCTCCCGCAGGCGTTCATAATAGCTGGCGTCCGTCTCTTCGTCCGCCCCTCCCACGGTCCGGGTGATGTTCTCTATCTTGAAAAAATAATCGTAGGTGTCCATGATCTCTTTCACCTGCCCTATTGCCAGATCATTTCCGGCTTTCCCAGGCGTCAGGCACTGGCCGTTTACGTCCCCATAGGTTTCCCCGGCCTTGATCTCCAAATCTTCCACCGTGGCAAATATGATATTGCTGTCAAAACTTATCCTTGTGCCCGCCTTGACAATGACACTCTGGGGCTGTGCCTCCGATATGTAGCACCGAAAAACAGCTATGGCCGGGGAAGCGGGCAGGCGTGGGGTATCCTTGAAAAGCTCCGCCAGGCTGTCCAGATATTTCCCTTCCGCATACCTGGGAACGTTCTTTTTGGCCGTCTCATTGATTAAAATTCTTTGCTGTACGATCACGGCGGCGGCCCAGGAGATAAAAAGCCTTTCCGGGGACGCCGGATATACTTTTTTCTTTTTCCCCGTCTCCTGTTCATACATCAATTCAAAAAGGGCGATCATGCTGTTTTCTATCGTTTCCACGTCCGTTTCCACGAACTCAATTTCCGGGTATTGTATTTTAGTATCCATCTTCCCGCACCCCCTCTATTTCTACTGTAGGTATCAGCTGCCCCGTGGTGTGGTCTGCTTCAACTGTCACATGCGCTATAATCGCCCGTGGCTCATACCTTTCGATCTGGTCATACACATGCGCCACGATCTCATTTTCAATCACATTCAGCGGACGGCCACGGAACGGCCCATCTGCCCCCAGGCCCCGCACCATGGGGACGGACCCTGCCACGGTATCCAGAATAATGGCAATGTTGCGCAATACTTCCTGGTGTTTGTTCGGCGGGTCCAGGTCAATGTTTTCCAGCAGTTTCCCGTCACCCCTTAAAACCTCCATACTGTCACCTTCTCCCGTATTCTTTCAGCGTCACGGTCACTTCCGCCGCCCAGCAGTTGCCCCGGTTATCAAATGTTTTCATGGCGCTGGACACTTTGGTGATTGCCCATTTATAATCACCGTACACCCTGCCGCCTATCACCAGGCGTTCCGCCGTGCCTTCTCGGACCATGCGCCGCAGGTCATTCACCGATTTTAAAGGGTTTACTCCCAAAAATACGCTGAACTTCATTTTAAACGTGATCTGTTCGGGGTCCGGCCCCAGAAATTCCAAAAGGTCCGGCTGTAAATGCCTGTCATGGGTTGCGTATGCGGCGGAAGTGTCCCATTTCAGATCATCAAATGTACTAACCTTGTTAGAGGACACCACAAAAGAAAGCCCTCCAAACGTCCCTATTTTTGCCACGTTCTACACCTCCCCCAAAACGTATCCGTCCCCGTCCGGGTAATACAGGCACAGCACCTGGTCATTTATTTTGGGGTTCCAGTCCGTCACATAGGCGGCGTGGAAATGGCCGTCCGCTTTGTCCGTCTTATTTCCCGCCTTTTCTTTTTCCCCAGGCACCACCGCCCTGGGACGTGTCAGCACCTTAATGGGCGGGGATATGATACCCCCCAGGTTGTCAAACTTGACCCTGGCCATGCGTGTGCTGGCGTCATAAGCGTGTACGGTGCCTATCCGTATGATCTTCTTTAAAACCTCTAAAATGTCTTTTTCCTTCTGCGCCGTCATCAATAGCCCTCCAAAATCTGCACCAGGTCAATGTCCGTGGTGTATCCGCCTGTTAGGCTATGCTTCGCACTCTTGACCCTGTATTTTTTATCAAACTGCTGGAAGCCTTGCAGCCTTACCACGATACCCGCCACCAGCTGAACGTCTCCCGCCATCTTGAAACTGCATGTAAATTCCTGGGCATTCTTTTCCCGCAGGCGCTTCATTGCCAGGCGCTTTGCCTCTTCGGTGTTGGCCACCCTCTCATTGATTTCCAGCACCTGGCCGGTCCCTGTCATGCTGTCCGGGGTGTATGTATATTCAATGGTCTGTTTTTTCTCCGTGTTGGTATAGGACACATGACAGCTTGTATATGCTGCGTCCTTTAGGTTCGTGCCCATGCGGAAGGAAATAATATCACTGCTGCCGTATGTGATCACTTTGGTTACAGGCTTTGTGTCATATTCCTGCTTGTCAAAAATCACAATGGCCATTTTCGTGACCTTCAGCGCCTTCCCCTCTGCATGGCATAAATCCTGTAAAAACCGTATGTCGGACTGCTGTACCTGTTCTTTCTTGTCATATTCCGGGTTGTCGCTGCACTCATACAGGAAGCTGAAGCCTGCTTCCTGGGCAATCTGCTGGCCTATCGCCCGCAGGCTGTTTTTCTCCCAGTTCCGTGATTTCTTCATCATGCGGAACGTGGACGTATAGGGGATTGACGTACTTTTCAATGTTGTTTTTAAAGGCGGCCCGGAAACGTCCACGCTGTCAATTTCAAATGTCCCACATTCCAGTACGCCGTTTTTCCCGGTATCGTTCCAGTTTTTTTGCACCAGCGTGACTTTCACCATGCGGGGCTGTGACGCCAATGTGGTTGTTTCCTGTACCTCTGTCACTGTCGTGGATACCTGGCCCCCTGTGGTGATACGGAAAACCTGTCCGGGGAAAATCAAATCCGGGTTCCTTACACCGTTTTCCTGGGCAATCTGGGGATATTTTGACGCCTTCCCCAGATAGCGCAAAGCTATTGCGGAAAGCGTGTCACCACGTTTCACAACATAGTTGATCACTTCTGTTTGTGCCACCTGCTTTTGCACCTGCTTTGTGCTTTTAATGATTGTCGGCTTTACTTCCAGCCATGCGCCGTTCAGATTTCTTTCCCGGTCATCATATTCCAGCTGGAAGTCATCTGCGCTGTCCTCTTCATTGTCCGTGTAGCTGGCTTTCAGTAAATGGCGTGTCAGATCGTCCGGCACGTCAATGTTGAAAAGTTCCAGCCTTAATTCCACCCGGCGGGCGTTGCCTGTTTCTAAATCCCCGAAAAGGCTGTAATTTTCATTCATTCAAAAATCCCCCTTTGCCATGGCGGAAGCTGTATACTGGGTTCATCTTCCACCGCCGGAATGGTCAAGACCACTCCGGCAGGGAAAACAAAGGTTGTGGCATGTCTGATATTCGCCTTGATCAGCTTATCCATGTACAGGGTGCTGCCCATCTGTTCATAGGCTATTTTATCCCACATATCCCCCTGTATTGTGGTATAGGTCTTATTCTTACTCATAATCAGACCGCCTTTCGTCATCTTCTTTTTTGCGGACTGCCTCTTCAAACTCCCGCAAAAGTCTCCTGTTATTCTCTTCCAGCTTCTGGTCCAGATCGTCCGGCCTGTTTCCGTCCACCACGATTGTGGGGGAATTATGCAGCGTTATGGTGTAACCGCCCCCGCCTCCGGCTGCGATCACTTCCGGCGCTCTGGCCGTCTGTACCTGCGGCATGGGCGCTGGAATGCCCTGCGCTGCCGCTCCTGCCACGGAAGCCGCCGCACTCTGGCTGCGCTCCATGATCTGCTGGGTCTGGGCTGCCGTGTACACGGTCCTGCCCGGCATGTTGGTGATTAGTTCCGGGCCTTTCTCGCCAGCTATGAAAGTATCCGGCGTATTCCGTGACCCTACTGCAAGTTGTGGGATTTCCGGGATATTTATTCCCATGCCGCCTATTCCCGGCACCCAGTCCGGCACTTTCAGACAGTTCAGCCCACGGATAACGACATTCACGGCACTTGTTATGCCATTGATCACGCCCTTGCAGACGGACAAAATGGCGTCCCAGATACCGCCGAAAATGGACTTTATGCCTTCCCATGCTTGTGACCAGTTTCCCGTGAATACGCCAGTTATAAACTGGATAATCCCGCCCAGAACCTGCTGTACTGCACTGATAATGCTTCCGATTGTGTTAAACACGTTTTGGAAAATTGACAAAACCGCAGGAAGAACCGCCTGTACTACTGTCAGTATCTGCTGCATAATCGGCTGTATGATGGACCATATGGTCTGAAAGACCGTCTGGACCACGGGCAGCACTGCTGAAAGAACCGTAGTAATGATGGACCCCAGCGTCTGGATACCCTGCACAATAAAGGGCAGGACTTCCGCCACGATAAAGTTAAACACTTCCTGGATAATCGGGAGTACATAGGTCTGTATAAAGGTTATGATCTCGCTGATCACGGGCATTATGCCTGCGATAAAGTCACCAATAATCGGCATTATGCCTGCGATAAAATCCGCTATGGACTGCACGATCTGCATGATGACCGGGGCCGCTGCCTGTATCCCGCCTAAAATTCCGGGTATCACGTTTGTGACGATCACAGACAGTATCTGTTCTGCGACTGGCACAATATGTTCCGTGATAAATCCCACCAGCGTGGACAGGGTGCTGCGCACGGAATTTATGACATTGATAAAACTGTCAAATACCGCCGCCCCTTTCGCTCCGAAAATTTCCTCTATCTTGTCCCTGGCCGCTCCCAGGTTCCCGTCTGAAAATACCCCCTTAATCGCTTCGCCCGCCGTTGTCACCACGGCCACGATCTTGTCAAATACCGCCAGGCCGCTTTCCCCAAATATCCGGCCTATTGCCGCCCGCACTTCGTCAAAGTGGTTCCTCAATAGCTGGACTGCCGTGATCACGCCAGTCACAATGCCTACTACAGGGAAAAGTTTCCCAGCTATTCCTCCCAGGGGTCCCAGCAGGGAACTTCCCAGCTTTCCTATGGGTCCCAGGACTTTTTTAAATATATTTCCTATGGGCGCAATGACGCCGCCCAGCTTGCCAAATCCGGCAGTAATAAATTTCCCTATGCTGCCCAGCGGGCTTTTGGCGATCACCGACCCCAGGCCGGACAATATGCCGCCCAGCTTGCCGCCTAACAGGGAAAACGGCTTTAATACCAGCCCCGCAACTTTCCCCAGGCCGGAACCCATGCCGCCGAAAATAGACATGATACCGCTTCCGGCTGCCCTTAGTTTGGATACCAGCCCGGCACTTGCCACTTGCGCAAGCGCCGCCTTGCTTTTGAACGTCTCCAGGACGATCTTTGCGGTGGTGAAGCCGCTTTTAATGTGCAGAAAACCCAGCTTTGCGCCCAGTCCGGCGATCTTGAAGGCCGCCAGGCCAGCCGCCACCTTAAGGACGGTTTGAACCAGCTTCGGGTTTTCCTGGGCAAATTCGGCCACCTTCGTGACCAGCACGGCCACCTTGTCCGCCACGTTCCCCACAATGGGCAAAAGGTTCTGGCCCAAAACAATACCCAAATTCGTGATACTGTTCTTTGCCTTCGCCATCTTGTTTTCCGTGGTGCCCGCCATCTTATCAAAGGCGCTCTGGGTCATGCCCGTGCTGTTGATCATGTCCGCCACGCTGGCGTTGAACCCGTCCACGCCGTTGGACAGCAAAGATACTGCCGCCTTCCCGGCCTCCGCACTGCCGAACATGTCAGCTATTGTCTTACCGCTCTTTTCCGCCTCCGTCTGCAAGATTGCCAGAACATCGCCCAGGGACATGCCGCTGGCCATCAGATCAGCAAAGCCTTTGCCTGCTGCCTGCCGCAGGGCCTTGTCTGCCGTGGTGCCGCTCTTCCCCATCTCATTCAGCATAGAGTTTGCATAGGTGGTGGTTTCCGCTGCGGCAATACCTTTGGAAGTCATTATGGCGTATGTTGCGCCCAGCTGTTCCAGGGACACATTGTAGGAATTGGCCGTGGGAATAATCTTGCCCATAACGGAAGACAATTCACCCACGGTCACTTTACCTTTGTTCTGTATCTGAACCAGCATGTCACTAACCGTACCCACTTTATCTGCTGACATGCCGTAAGCATTCAGAATGGTGGTGAGTACGTCAAGCGTTTGTGACGTTTCCGCAAATCCGGCTTTCGCCAGCATAGTGGAATTGGTGACGAAATTAACAGCGTCCCCGGACTTCTGCCCCGCAGAAATGGCATTGTAAACATCTTCCGCAATGTCTGTGGCCGCCACCCCTGTGCTGTTAGACAGCGCCAGGATTTCCTGGGAAAACTTTTCAAGCGGCACTGCCTGGGTATCCGCAATCGTTGATACCTTCGCAAGCGCTGTTTCATAACTCTGTGCCGCCTGTACCGGCCCTGCATAAAGCGCCGCCGCCACGGCAGAAAAAGCGCCCACGGTTCCCGGCAGCTGGGTTTTGGTGCTGGATATGCTTTCCTTTATTCGGTTTTGCTCTTCGTTCAGCCTCTGCAAATTTTCCTGTGACGTTTTCAGCCTGTCATAGGATTTTTGCAGGCGCTGGTTTGCGCCTTCCAGATTGTCCGTGTTCACTCCGGCTTCCCGCAGTTCCCGCCCCAGACTGTCAAGCGCTCTTTCCTGGTCTTCTATCGTGGCTGTGGTCTGTTGTATCTGGCTTTTGTTCCCGTTTAACCTCTCCTTTAACCTGTCATGTTCCCGGCCTGTTGCGGACAGTTCATTTTGCAGACGTTTATAGTCTTCAATGTTTCCTTCCGCTTCCGCCGTTTCCATGGCCCTTTGCAGTGCTTTTTTCTTCTGTACCGTCTCCTGCAATTCCGCTTGCAGGCGGTCATGTTCGGCAGTCAGCTGTGTCAGCTTCCCCCGGTTCCTCTCAATGGCACTGCTGGCTTTCTGGTATCCGTCAATTTTGGATTGCAAGGAATTGATCTGCTTCGTGCTGTCTGCCAGCCTTTTCTGGGCGTCAACCGCCGTCTTGAACGTGCTGCTGAAATTCCCGCCCAGGGTTGCTTTTAACTTGAAAAGCAATTCATATTCCCTTTGTGCCCCAGCCACTTTCTTTCCACCCCCTTACTTCTGGTCCTGCCGCTCTGCGTCCTCTTTCGTCACTTCGTTCACGCTGTCAATCCATGCGAAAAAGCGCTTAAGGGGCAGATTTAACCAGTAATCTACAGGTGTATAAGAAAGCCTTGCTAACCTATACGATTGTTTCCGTAGAAAATTTGCGGGCCGCTCTGTCTTTAGTAGCCCACAGCTACCAAAAAATTTCTTGCGGCGTTCTTGATCTTCATGTAATCCCGCAGGGGCAGACGCCGGATTTCATCAGACGCCATATGTGCCGCTTTTGCGGCAATCGCAGACTGGAAGGCGGAAGACACTTCCGCAGACAGAACCACGATATTGCGCTGCTGCAATTCCAGTTCCACATTTTCCACGTCATCACCAGTCAATTCCTCAAAGTAGAAAGTGAGACTTTCGTATTTCCGCCCCATGATCTCCGTGGGTTTCGCAAACTTATGGGTATAATTCAGCGATTTTCCGGGGTCCTCCTTCTTGTTGAAATCAATCACGCCCGCCTCCTGGGCCTTTTCGATCTCTTCCCGCTCCACCTGGTCTTCCTGTGCCATGGGTTTTCCCTGTACCTGCATGTTATCCATCTTTTATTCCTCCTTAAATTTTTGTATCAAAAAAGCAGCCCCTACAGCTGCTTTTTTGTTCTCATTTTCGGGGTTTCCAGCGCTCTTTCAGCGCTCCACCCCATTTTAGTTACCCTATAACGTATCACTGCTTTGCTTAATCCTGTGATTTCTGCCCACTCTGCAATAGTTTTTGTTTCTCCCTTATATGCCAGACAATGATTATTTCTTTTGTTCCTATTGTTGGATTTTGCAGTTACCCAGCGGCAGTTATCTGGACTATATCCTTTTTCATTGTCTTTTCTGTCAATCGTAAGATTTTCAGCATATCCATTTTCTTTTGCCCACTTACAAAAGTTTTCAAATTTTTCCCAATCTTTACATAGTTCAATCCCCCTTCCCCCATAATCGCCGTACTCATGATTGTTTGGATTTTTTGTGCGCTGTCTCATGCCCTGCCAAATTCTATATAGCCGTGTGCCTTTCATTCCATGCTTTGTGTTCGCTTCTTTTGTGCGTTCAATATTCAGACAGCCGCAACTTTTAATTTTCCCGCTTCTCACCGCATGGCCAGAAACGATTTTCCTTTTGCCGCACCTGCATTCACACAGCCATTCTGCACAGCCCTGTTTTGAAACGCCCGAAAAACTAATGACTTTCCAATTCCCGATTTCCCGCCCTGTCAAATCAATTCGTTTTGACATTTATTCCTGCCTCGCTTCCTTTCATCATAAGAATTATCTTTGCCTTTGGGGCGGCGGCTAAATTGTAATAGATTATTCTATTGTTCATGTAGCATATCGCATATATTTCCGGCTTCTGGGTGTACAATATGTGTTTCTTTGTCATATTCTTCATTTCAAAATTCTCCTTTCAAAATACTTGAAAGAATCCCTTCGGCATGATAGAATATTTCATGGAAGGAAACTTTCACAGAAAACAGTCGTTTGTGCTTTGGTCGGTGCTGCGACTGTTTTTATTTTTCCTCCAACTTCCTTATTCCCCGGCTTATTGCTTCTGTCTTGTTGACTTTTTCCTTTTCGCAATATCTTTCCAGGATTTCTTTATCCTCATTGCTAATTCGGATACTAATCTTGTTTGGCCTGGGGTTATCCGTTGGCCTGCCTGTCCGTGGACTCACTTTCTTCACCTCACTTTTGTCTGGCATAAATCAATTATAACTTATGTCTGGCAAAAGTCAAGTGGTTTTTTATCATTTCCCTAACGCACGTCTCACAGCTTCCAGGTAATCCACCCCGTTAATGAAACAGATAAAATTCACGGGGTCCAGTTCGATTTTTCTTACGCCGTTTTTATACATGGCATAATAATAGCAAGCGTGTTCTCCGCTTGCTTCCGCCGGGGTTGCAATCGCCCCCTTGCCAGGCTTGAATTTCTTCGGCATGGTCCGCATAATATGCTTAACGCTTTCCTGGCTGATTTTCCCGCTTCTTTTATCCTGCAACTGCTGCGCCACCCGGCAGTCAATGTTATGCACACGGGGTTCCGTCAGTTTGATTGCGGCGTCAGAAACCGTATTAAAGCTATATGTCACTGTCATTGCTTCCAGGTGCCCGATCACAATCGCTTCAATTTTCCCCGACATTCCGGCCCCGCTGATCTCTTCGGTCAGAAACCCGATCTCCGGGAACTCAACTTCCGCAAGACCCAGGTACTCCGTGGCGTCCTCGTAAACCGCAAAGTTTGTCACCATCTGGTCCATATATCTTTTTCCTCCTTTCCCCTGTTCTTTTTATGCCACCTTAAGGGCGGCAGTCAGATAAGACGTGTCATATTCCAGAACCCAGTCCATTTGCTGTAAAGGGGCGGGCGGGGTCAGATAGACATGGAATTTTGCACGTCCGGCCATAAGGGCGGTCAAGGGGTTCTCACTTTCCAGCATTTCCACACGCCCGCCCAGTATTTTTTCCTCTGCCGTCAATCCGTTCAGCCAGTTATTGACGCCCTGTAAAATAGCGTCTAACAGGCGGCGCTTCATGCTGCGGTCCACATAGTTCCAGTGGGAAAGCACCACCGTTTTTGCCACCCAGCGGAACATACGGTTAATACAGTAAAAATAATCAACCGGGTCCGTGTTCGCAGGGAAGCAGGCCGTATAATTCCCCCAGGATACAAAACCGTTGTAAAAATTCAATGCGGTTACAATCCCGTTGTCATTCAGGAAATTCCCCTGCTGCACGTCCAGGGCAACTTCCTTGCCGTTTGCCAGGACCGTGCTGTCCGCCTGCAAAGACTTGTTGGAAGCGCTTTCGCATGGCGTCCCGCCTCCCAGATCACCGTTGTTGTCTGTAGCCGTCATGGACCCGGCCAGCTGGACGGAAAAATCAAAAATCTTTTCGGACAGCGCCACTTTGGGCCAGCATACGATCTGGTTAGTCTTGCTGAAATTGTTGCGCTTTTTCAGCGCCGGGGCGTCCGTGTAATACGTTGCGCCGTCATTGTCCGTGCTTGCCAGATCAATCATGGCCATGGCGGGAAATACACCGTTGATATTTTCCCCTTTTGCAGACATAACCGCCGCAACTTCGGGGTCATGTGACCAATTCGGACACACGATCAAATCCGGGGCTATGGTGTACTTCGGGAAAGTGCTGTCAATCAGTTCCAGCCCCGTTATGGCATGGGTGGTCACGTCATGCCCGCCGATCACGTCACGTTTCGTCACCTGGGACGGGTCCACGGACATGCTGGACACTTTTACTTCCCCGGTGGTATCCGTGGTAAATTCCACTATGCAGGCGGTGTCTGTATAAAATACCTCGAAATCCTCCCCCCTTGTCTTGCTTTCCACCTTTACGCTGTCCGCAATCACTTCCAGGGGCAGTTCCACCCGGTTTTCCACGGGGGTGCAGGTTACGGCCTTTTCCTCCGTCCTATGCTTTGCCGGGTCCAGTATGTTCACCACAAAGACAGGGGCGATCTTATACAGCATGAATGCGGAATACACTTCCATGCAGAGGCTGTATTTCTGCCAGTCATCAGAATACCCCAGCAACTGCGCCGCCTCTTCATAGCTGTTCAACATGACCACTTCGTTGACTTTCCCGCCCACCATCTGCACGGGAGCCGTGCCCACAACAAAGTGGACGCCGGAAGCCACGGTGACGGGGACGGAAACGCTTGTGGCCTTTTTGCTTGTGTTAATGCCATGCGTTACTGCCATTTTCTTTACCTCCCTATAATGTCAAGTGATTTTCCTTAAAAAATCAAGGAATTTTAAGTTTCATATCTCAGATGAATGAGCCA
>NZ_CALPDH010000051.1:0-25130 GCF_943193215.1 Acetatifactor aquisgranensis
CAGGATCAATCAGAATTCCGAGAGATCATAAGTGTACTTTCTCGAAATTACCGATTCCGTAAGGCAAACGAATATCCGCCATGCCATATCCCCTTTCAGGCGGCTTTCTCCACAATCCGGCCGCAGGCGCCATATTTCCAATCAAAGTATAACATACCGCTCCCCATAAAGTAAACCGTTACATCATCTTTCATTGTCCGGCCTGCCCGCGTTCATGTCCGTATAGCAGTCCAGAAGCCCCACCGTCTCATTGGCCGGGCGGCCGTACATATTGCAGCACTTATGGGAGACCTCCCCGGACGCGCTCTTCTCATCGTCCATCTCCACGCTCATGCGGACCACCCCCATCCGGGTCTCCGCATCCAGGTGCTTTAAAATATCCTCTATCAGCTTCTCGTTTTCCTGTTTTCCGCTCTCCATCCCTATCCCTCCAGATTCAACCGCACAATACGGTGCTCCCGCACACATGACTGCTAATTTGTCTTCCACTGCTTCTCCAGGGAAAATCCCCGTCCCTTTACCTCGCTCACTCTGGTAATCACCATAAAGCTGCCGGGGTCTATTCCATGGACCAGCTTCTCCAGCTTGAAAAGCTCCCGGTTGGAAATGACGCTGAATATCATCTGCGTCTTGTCGTGGAGATAGCCTCCCTCCGCGTTCAGCAAAGTCACGCCCCTGTCCATCTGTTCCAGAATGGCGGCCCGTATCTCCTCCGACTTGCCGCTCATAATCTTCACTTCCGTCTGGGTCGTCCCGATCATCATGGTCTTATCCAGCATAAGAGCGGAAAGGAGCACGAACAGCACGCCATACAGCACATTTTCCGCCTTGTGAAAGGGCGCCTGCATCATCAGGATGCACACGTCGAACACGTAGATGCTCACAGAGACCGGAATCCGAAAACATTTGTACAAAATCAGCGGCGGAATGTCCATGCCGCCCGTGGAAGCCCCGGTCCGGATCACGATTCCCAGAGAGATTCCCACGCCCAGCCCGGCGAACAACGTGCACAGCAGGATATCCTCCGTCAGGACAAAATCTCCCAGGATACGGTCGAACATCTCCAGGGCCGCCGGAATCAGAAACGTGCTGGCCAGCGTGGTCACCACAAAGGCTTTCCCCAGCACAATCAGGCCCAGGAACAGCATAGCCAGGTTCACAAGAAACAGGAATCCGGAAACTGACACGCCTGTCAGATGGTTCGCCGCCAGGGCGATGCCCGTGGCCCCTCCGCTGACCAGATTGGCCGGCAGCAGAAACAGCTTCACCGTCAGCGCATATAAAATATTTCCCAGCACAATGGCCGTTATCGAGGAAACCGACCAATGTATCCGCATCTTATCATCCATACCATCCCTCCCTATTGCCAAAGCGGAGCAGGCTGCCAATCCCTGTTCTGCCCCGCTCTCGGTTCTTCTTCTCTGTCCGCATTCCCGGTTCTGCCCGGAATCCGTCCGCTCTGGCATTTATACTGCCTGACAGCTAAAAATTCCGGGTAGCCCGGCCTGTGCCTGATTCCGGATTCTAGGAAACGGCCACAGAGCCCTTTTTCATGGTATCCTCTATCTCCTCCATGGTCCTGGGTGTAATCGCAGACAGATTCTCGCAGCCGTCCTCAGTCACCAGGCAATTGTCCTCCAGCCGGAAACCGATGCCCCACTCCTCGTGATAAATTCCGATGTCCACGCAGAACACCATATTCGGCGCGATGAATTCCGGCCTCTCCACCACATCGTGCACGTCGTAGCCCACATGATGGGAGCCGCCATGCCACATATAAGTCCCTATCTCGTCCACGCTCCCCAGCACGCCGGCGTCTTTCAGCAGGAGCGCATTGTACCTGTGGGATTCCCTGTCCACATCCTCCATGGCCATTCCCGGCTTGATGATGTCAAACATATGATCAGAAGTCTTCAGGGCGCACTCGTACAGAAGCCTCTGGCGCTCATCGTACTTCCCGTTGCAGGGCCATCCCCTGGACACATCCGTCATCAGGTTGTCGTACCAGGCCCCAACATCGTTCAATATCATGTCCCCGTCATGTGCCTGCCCCTTATAAGCATAGTAATGAATGCAGAAATTATTCCTTCCCGCGGAAATAATGGACGGGAACGCCGGTCCCTGAGGCCCGTGCTGTCCCAGCGCGTAGTCGAAGACAGCCTTGTATTGATATTCATACATGCCCGGCTTGGATGCTTTCATCATGGCCACGATTCCGTCTCTGGTAATCTTCTCGGCCTCTCTTATGGCTTCTATCTCACAGGGCTGCTTGATGGTGCGCAGCCTGCGCAGGATGGCGTTGGCATTCTCTATCTTAAGGAACGGATAATCCACCGCCGCTCTTCTGCAAAGCCTGTGTGCAGGCGTCTCCCGGTCTCCCGGTTCCGCGCGGCAGGTGTCCAGATACAGATACCCATAATTCCCCATGGAAGCCAGCCTGTGGAAATCCATCTCAAACCCACCCACATAGGCCACATCCTCAATGCCCGACTGCTCCGCCGCCTCATCAGCCTTAATCCGCGCGCCCGTCCAGCGCTCTGTCATCAAATCCGGGGGCAGGATATAAATCCTTTCTTTTACCTGCCCCTCAGCGTCCTTGCTGGCCAGCAGCACGAATTCCTTGCTGTCCAGACCTGTCAGATACAGGAAATTCCTGTCGGTATAAAAAGGATACTGCTCATCATTGGTCTTGCGGACTTCTGTCCCGGAGAACATGACCAGCAGAGAGTGCGGCTTCATGGCCTCATATACCCTCGCTCTATTACCCTGGTGAAATTCCTTTTTCATTTCCTCATTACCTCGATTCTGTTTCCTCAATACCGTCAGCATTGCCTGATCTGTCCAAAACAAACAGATATAGCTGACGGTCTTTTATTGTAGTTTACTGCAAATTTTATTCGTGCGCAACACAAATTCGCTCCAGCACAAACTCTGCCTCTCCCTCAGGCACAGAGAGAGCGGCCCACTCGCCTCCCCGAATCACGGTATCGGTTCCGGCCAGGCGGTAGTCCCCGAAGTCTTCTATTAAAATGCGCACGGCCAGGCTCTCCTTTTTCCAGGGGCCGGATTCCGCTTTCAGCGTAATCCGGCTGCAATCCCCGCTTATGCAGATTCCGGCCGAAGCCCATTCTCCATGGGTGCACTCTGTGTGGATACGCCCCTCTGTTCCAATATAATGGAAACGTCTCCCCACGCCGTCATGGCATGTGACTTTCAGGCCCTCCCCCGTCTCCTCCAGGAAGCCTCCATAGCAGATTCTCCCGAAGACAGGATCCTCCGCCACCACGGTGGCCGCTCCTCTCAGGCCCCCAGGCGAATAAGAGAGAAATCCGTCGTATCCTGGCACATTTCCGCAGGCACTGAATACATTATAGAAAAGAGTATGTAGGAGGGCCTATGGGGAATCATTTATTGTGGAATGAACACTATAACATAGGAGTACCCATAATCGACAAGGAACACAAAAAACTTCTCAGCATTCTCAATAAATTGTTTGATTTTGGACAGAAAGAAGAAAAAAGCCATTTTGCCTGTCACGAGGCGATAAAATATTTTAAAGACCATGCCATCCAGCATTTTGCAGATGAGGAAACCTATATGGCCTCCATCGGTTATCCCGGGCTGGAAGCCCATAAGCGTATTCACAGGGATTTCCGCCAACGGATGCTGCCCGCCCTTGAAAAGGAACTGGAGCAGACAGACTACTCTGCCGCCTCCATCCATCATTTTCTGGGCGTATGCGCAGGATGGCTGATCGGACATACCTTGATTGAAGACCATATGATCGTAAGCGGCGAGCCTATCAAACATTGGGAGAATCTGTTGCCCGAGGAGGAACAGGCCCTGATGGGCCAGACCATCGCCAGCCTGCTGCACAGCATGTTCCGGCTGGATTCGCGTCTGATCAGCAATTGCTACGCCGGGGAGAAATTCGGAGACGGAATCTACTGCCATCTGGTCTACAGCGGCAGCGACAACAGGAAAAGGGATTTCTTCCTGCTATTCGAGGAGCCCTTGATCGGCAGCACGATCGGCAATATCATGGAGGCCAATTCGGAAGCCACTGACACAATCCTGTCCAGTGTGGCAAAATACGCGGCAAAGCAGCTTGTGGAGCGCATCAGGCGGCGCTTTCCGTCATGGGAGATATTTGAAATGGCGGAGGAACATCTGCTGACTTACGAGCAGTTCTATAAAATATACACTGCGCAGAGTCCGGAATTCAGCTTTCTGTTCGACACAGGCAAAGGGTACTTTGCCTGTTGCATGTCCATTTCGGAGGCGCCCCAGGGCGGCATTTCGGCTGTCACAGAGAATGCCGTGGCTGAAATCGAGAACCGCCTGCGGCTTGACCCGCCCCTCGTCAGGCCGGAAAGCAGTCCGTCCGCTGAGAGCACCGCGGAAGCCCGGGCCCGCCGGAAAAGCAGGATACTGGTGGTGGACGATTCGGACTTTATGCGCAAGGCAATGCTGCACTTACTCAGCAGCGATTACGAAGTGCTGACGGCGGACTCCGGCATGTCTGCCATCAGGAGCATCACCCTTGCCCGGCCGGATCTGGTGCTGCTGGATTATGAGATGCCGGTCTGCAACGGCAGCCAGGTGCTGGAAATGATCCGCACCCAAAAGGACTTTTCAGATATCCCCGTGATTTTCCTGACCTGCAGGGTGGATCGGGAGAGCGTCAAAAAGGCCATTTCGCTCAAACCTGAGGGCTATCTGTCCAAATCCCTTTCCGCAGAGTCTGTCAAAAAAGAGATAGACCATTTCTTTGAAAAGAGGAGCCGGCTTCCCTAAAAACACAAGAGATCTTCAGCACAGAATCTCCCGGAATTTGCCTGTCCGCAATTCCGGGAGATTCTTTCCTGTCACTTTTTCTGATAGATGATTTTTTTCACCGTGCTGTTGGACAAGCCGAATTTCACAGCCAGTTCCTGGATTGACCTGCCCTCCCGGAACAGCATCCTGATCTGGCTGTTCCTCTCCAAATAAAACTTTTTCGATCCGCTGATTGCGCCCCATTCCTGCTTCGATTCGGATCTGGGGATATATAAAAGTTCTCCTTCGATATAGTATTGCACTTCCCGCAATAGCCTGGAAGGCAATATGTCCGCTGCATTCTTATACTGCATCTTTCCCGCTCCTTATTTATGTTTGATAAACAAGTGCAGAAACAGCAGATTATATAGTTTCAACAGCCCACGCAGAGTTCTATATAACTGCTATTCTGCATGGGCGCTGTCTTGTTCAGCTAAGAATCCAATCCGATACTCTTTTATATACACTTTCATATACATCACCTCTTTCCATACAGACTCATTATACAGGATAAACGGCCGATACGCCAGGGGGGAAAATGAATATAATTGTTCTCGGCAGTTCTTCAGCGATTCCTCCAAAAAAAGATTGCAAACTTCCATAAAGAGTTGTATAATGGATGCCAGATATGGCAGGAAAGGCGGTGAGAAGCATGAAGCGATACGAAGTTCTGATGGAGCGGAAGTTATTTCCAGGCAGCGATATTGTGCGCAGCTTCGGTTACAAAGTGGCAGCTTTAGGGGATAACTATGCCCTTTTGGGGAAACGGATTGTTTTGTGCGCTGCTCACCATGTGACGGGATAATCGGAAGTGCGACGGTTTTGCGATTGGTTATATTCTGAATATCGTAAATCTGCCGTACGGCAGATTTGAATGCGAAATGAGAGCCCTGTGCGGACAAAGGCAGTCCGTACAGGGTATTTTTGTGCCCTGACACATTCCTGGATGTTTCGGATAAATGCCGCAGAGACGCGGCAGAAAGGAAAGAATGAAATGATTCATAAATATATGGCCACTGCCCGGACAGCCATGCAGGGCAAGACGGGCGGCGGCGTGCTGTACATGGTTCCGGATATGGTGATGAAAGTGGTATATCTGGTGCCGCTGCTGTTCATCTGGAAGATTCTGGCGGAAAGCGGGTATGAAGCGGAGATGTCGGCACCGCAGCTTTTGAGCTATACCTATGTCAACGCACTGCTGGCAGATTTGACGATCGTCAATACCTGTCTGTCCGCCTGGGATTACGATGCCAGGAGCATGGAGATGTTCACCCGCCCCATGCCCGTGTTCGGGCAGGTGATTTCAAGAACCATCGGCGAGTGGATGCCGCAGCTGCTCCTGTTCTCGCTGCCCATGTTCCTGGCGGCGCCGCTTCTGGGAATCCGGATTCTGCCAAAGACGCTGTGGGCGCTTCCGTCTCTGGCGCTGTGCGTATCCCTGGGATTCGCTTTCGAGTTCCTGTTCTACTGCGTCACCATCAGGCTGCGCAATGTCTCCTGGCTCACCTATGTGATCAGGAGCGCGGTGGTGTCCTTCTTTTCCGGCACAGTGATTCCTTTTAAGATACTGCCCTTCGGCATGGACAGGTGGATGCAGTATCAGCCTTTCGGCAGTATGGGCGGGGCTTTTCTGTCATTGTATACAGGCAGCGCGGCGGCTTCGGAAGTGATTCCGGCACAGTTGTTCTGGAACATCGTGATATGGTTCGCGGCGGCTGTGTGGTTCCAAAAATCCAGAGAGAGGATGGTGAGTTTCGGTGGATAAAATGAAAAGAAAGACAAAGATTTTTCGGGGAATCCGAAGGTACTTTCAACTGTTGGGGATATATGCCCGGATGGATCTGGCCTCCCTGACCCGGGACGCAAAGTTCATGGCCATCGTCATCACGGCCGATATCGTCTCCAACATATCATCCATCATTGGAATCTTCCTGCTGGCATGGAAGTTCGGCGGAATCGGCGGCATGGATCGGTTCGAGGTTCTGTTCATGCTGGCCTACGGCAATATCGTGATGGGATTCCTCAACATGATGGGCGGCTGCAACGCGCTGTTTCCCAGCAGGATTATCGGCAGAGGGCAATGGGAACATATGTTCATCATACCTCTGCCCTACGGCGTGCAGCTGACGGTGGGAATCTTCCCTTTCACCGGCTCCAGCAGCCTGCTGTCAGGTATCGGGATGCTGTGGGTGGCTATGCGCCACCTGGAATGCCATTCTTCCATGCCCTGGTGGTGGCCGGGGATGCTGGTCTTCCAGCTGATTGCCAGCATGGTGGTTGTGACTGCGGCTTCATACCTGTTTTCCAGCCTTGCTTTTTACGCGCCGGTACAGTGCGAGGAGATAGCCAGCACCGTGGTCTACAGCATGGAGCATACCAAATCATTTCCCCTGTCAGGCATGCCGGTCTACATCCGCTACCCCCTGCTGACCATATTTCCGGCGGGCCTTATGGCATGGTTTCCGACAATGATTCTGCTGGGGAAGACAACTGCTTTTGAGAATTTTTATCCGGCGATATTCGCGCTGCTGCTATCGCTTGCCGCAGCTCATTTTTTCAGGAAAGGATTTCGATATTATGTCAAAAAAGGGATTAACAGATATAGTGCCGGAGGACATCGCTCGTGAGAATCCGGCCGTAAACGCAGAGTCCGTGACCAAGTCTTTCACACGGTGGCAGAGAAAGGAAACCCCAGGCGGTTCCGATAAGGAAAATGATTCTGAAAAGGAAGCCCCGGGGAGCAGGAAAGGCATTTCATGGAAAGAAAGCATCAGGACTATCTTCCGGCAGGAAAAGAAGACCGTGACCGCTCTGGACGGCGTCTCTTTCCAAATCGGGAAAGGTGAGTTCGTGGCTTACGCAGGGCCCAACGGAGCCGGGAAGAGCACCACTATGAAGCTGCTCTCCGGCATGCTCCAGCCCACATCCGGGACGCTGTCCGTGCTGGGCATGTCGCCGGCAAGAGACCGGATCGCCCTCATGAAAAGGCTCGGGGTGCTGTTCGGGAACCGGACGGAGCTGTGGTGGGATCATCCCGTGATACAGAGTTTTGAGTGGAAAAAGGTGGTTTGGGACATTCCGGATGAGGTGTACCAAAGGAACCTGGACATGGTCACCGAACTGCTGGACATGGGAGAAATCCGCAATACTTTTGCCCGGGAATTGTCCCTGGGGCAGCGGATGCGGGCGGATTTAGGTCTGATGCTGCTGCACTCGCCGGAGGTGATCCTGCTGGATGAGCCCACGCTGGGGCTGGACGTGGTGGCCAAGCGCCAGATGATAGATTTCCTGAAGCGCATCAATCAGGAAGAGGGCGTCACCATTCTGGTCACCAGCCACGATATGGATGACCTGGAGGAGATGGCCCGGAGAATCCTGATGATTTCCGGCGGAAAGCTTGTGTACGACGGCAGCTTTGACGGACTGCGCGAAATTACGGGAAATCTGACACATTTTACCGTCATCACAGACGGCAGACAGCCGGAACTAGCGGGCTGCAGGCTCCTTGGCGGACAGAAAGGCGTATTCGAATTTGAAGTAGACCTGTCCCAACTGCCCATCCGGGAATTGCTGGGGAAACTGTCAAAAGCTGAGGGCATCATGGATATGGAAATCAAAAAAGCCCCCATCGAGCTGGTGATTGCGCAGCTGTACCAGACCTGGAAAAGCACATGAATTGCTGATTCGATGCAGCCATTTTCCAACAGCCCCAATGTGCCTCCTTTGCAACAGCAGAAAACGGAAGCCTTTGCCTTAGCCAGGAAAAGTGAGCTGTTCATATTCCCGCTTATAAGATTTCACCGGCCTTTCAGTGATTTTATCCGTTTCTTTTATGCTGCCGCAGAGAATAGGGGAATTGACATCGTACGCTTTCACCCTGTCCGAGACAATATCCGGGCGAAAGTTTGCGTAGCAGTAGATGCAGCCGTGGGGACAGGTGTCATAAGAGCCAATGTCGTCACATTTGGCACAGCGGCAATGCCCGCGCTGCCCGTCGCCGCCCACATCCAGGGACGCGCCTGTGATACGCTCTATCAGCGCCTTGTCAATACAGCTGTTGTGCTCAATTCCATGCCTTACGAGATCGACCGCCTCCGCGCAGGTGGCAAGGGCAAGTCCGCTGCTTTTTCCGATGCGGGCAAGCTCTCCTGCGAAGCTGTCCAGTTCTTCCGGGGAAAGCTGCCAAAAACCCAGACGCTTCAGATTGCCGCTGTTTTTTGAGGGATAGATATCCACAAAGCTGAACACGCATTTCTCCGTATATCTTCCAAGCGCCGATGCTATTTTTTCAAAACTTTTCAGATGAGATTCCGGGGTATATTTATCAGAGAAAAGTATCGGATCATATCTCCAGATTATCCGCTCCCTGCCGATTCTTTCGGAAAGCCGCATGAACGTTTCCAGGCGTCTGAGAAGTTCCGGGACATACGGCTCCACCTCAACGCCATAGTCATTTATGGTGAACTGAACATAATAATCATATTCCTTTAGCTCATCCAGCCTGTCCATCATCGGAGCGGCGTTTTTCGTCCAGAATACAATGCAGTCCACCACTTTGGGGGAGATGCTGACTCTGCTTACCTGACGCGCGTTCATGGGATTTCTCACGCATACGAATCCCTCCCGGACGCGCTGGTAGAACCATTCGGAATAAAAGGCGGGGATGTCAGTCCGCCTGCTTACACTTAATATCATTCCTCTACTCCTTTCAGGATTTCCTGCGGCTTTCCGCCCTCTTCCCCCGGAATGGGCACAAACAGCGACACCGTACAGAGACCGGGTGTAAGCAGCTCCCACACCCGGCCTCCCGCCGTTTCCACTGCGGGCCGCGGCCCGCAAGCCCTATTTCTTCCTCACCGGATAACACACCTCCGTCACATATTCCTCCGGATTCTGTGTCTCATGAGGGCTCACATGATAGATATTGAACGACAGGCCGTTCATCTCGTACCCGTTATCCTCAATCCATTTCGCCACCGCGCTGTTCACCTGGCCAATCTGCTCATAGCTTCCCCGGTAAGTAGCGCTGGCAATCTGTACTGGCGGCTCTGTCTTGAACTTCACATGTCCCCTGTCCTGATAGTTTCCCGCCACGGACTTCTGCACCTCCACGTCCACATTCCGCTCCTTATACTCCCCGTCATGGAAAATCGCCATAGTATAGCAGGGGCTTCCATCCTGCAGATGCATCCCCGCCGTCTCCTCCATCAGCGTCTTCCACAGAATATGTTCCGAGTCATACCCCGGAATCACCATCCTCACACTCGCCACATACCGCTCCGGCAACGTCTTCAGACTCACGTCATATCCCATAATGCTCCCATCCTTTCTCAGCCATTCAATGGTGCTGTCGATCAGCCGCATCTTCTGCCGCATCTCCCGGTACTGCGTTTCCATCTCGTCCCGTTTCCTGACCAGGAACTGCTCCAGCTCCCCGCCGTCCGCGTATTTCTCCAGGATTTCCCCGATTGCGGCCACGCCGAATCCCATACTCCGCAATGCCTGAATCCGCCCGGCTCCCAGAAGCTGGGACTCCCCATAATACCGGTACCCGGTGAAGGAATCCACCATTTCCGGCTTCAGTAGCCCGCATTCGTCATAATGCCGCAGCATGCGGATGCTGATTCTCGACAGCTTTGAAAAATCGCCTATTCTTAACATTGGTTTCTCCTCACATATATGTGCGTTCCTGAGCTCAATTCCACTATAGAGTATGCCACAGTGTGAGAGTCAAGGGCTGATTCCAAAAATTTTCCCTCCAAAAAATACAGGCTCAGTTCCTACTGGTTCCCACAATCACCACAAGTGCAACATGCCTTTTCCATGTTCAGGAAAAACTTCGCGGAAAGCAAGTCAATCAGACCCCCTTTCTGTCTATAGTCCGGTAAAGGGACAATGCTTGCCGAGTCCACCTTATAGGATACATTATATTGGGAATATCGTATCTAAAGTCAAAAGTTCTCGCTTAGATTCTGCCGCCATTCAACATCTTCCATGCATCCGTCTCTGTCATTTCATAATATTTCTGTAGTTTGCCTGCAATGGCATCCTCCTCCGTGCCATCGTCACGGTTCGATTGGATGAAGATGCGGATTCCCTCCGCCTGCTCCTTCTTCCTTCCACTCTTCTCGCCTTTCTCCCAGCCGCTCTTCTCGCCCTCCATCCTGCTGTCCTCCATCATCTCTTTAATGGCCTGGCACATGTTATATCCCTCCCCTTCCTTATACTTTTCCTGATGCTCCATAAACCTTTTCACTCCCATCAGCACGCCCACCGTCCTGGCCGTCTCCTCATCCATCTTTCTGTAGGCGGCGTCCTCTTCCAGCAGACAGACCCGCCTTATCTTTCCTTAGCGGCAGCAGCGCGAACACAATCCCCAGGGATGTCCGAACCCCCGTACAGTCCGCAGCCTCGTTGGCGCACACAAGGCGCATGGGATAATCCGCGAACCATTTCTCCCATTCCCCTTGCGCCTCCTCAGAACCCGCCGTCCCAAAATCCACCATATCCCTCAGACACCTTGGCCCATCCCATTCCTCCACGCCGTGGTACAGGCATAACGTGTACACAGGCGCGATACGGTCTTCCCTCCGAAACCTCCCCAGCCGCTCCCCGGCATTGGCGTAGACATGCTTTTCCCCGGCTTCTTCCGCCGCATGATTCCTCCGCTGAATCTGCTGGACCTGCTGCCCATACTCCCTGCAGTCATATTCCATAATCCGCCAGGGCATACAGTAACTGACATCCCGCTGTGCCTCCACGGCCAGTATCTTCAGCCATCCGCCAGACTCCAGCCGCCTCTTGATGTCCCGTATCCTCTGCCCGTCTTTTCCGCCTTTCCTGTCCTTCCCGTCCGGAGCCGCCGTGTACACCTCCGATGCCTCCCGGAGCTCCTGCGGCTTCACCACCTGCATTCCCCCGAAGCAAAAGCAGTTAAACAAATCCGCGAAACGTGCATCGTCTTCCAGATAAGACAACAATGCGTCATTTTCCATCCCCATAGTGCTTCCTCCTTGTCTTCCAGCAGGAAACGCCGTCAAAGCATCGTTCCTGCCTATTTTCTTTTTCCGTCTTTCTCTTTTCTCAGTGATAAACAGCAGAAACGCTATTAAAACTTAGAATTACTGAAATTGAAAGTTTGTGGAACATGTTATCCACATTTTCAGAATAAAGCACATGGCGGATATTGTCAAGCAGTATTTGGTTCTCAGCGCAGCAGAATATATCTCATATCGTCAAAATCCTTC
This sequence comes from Acetatifactor aquisgranensis, assembly GCF_943193215.1. Lineage (NCBI taxonomy): Bacteria > Bacillati > Bacillota > Clostridia > Lachnospirales > Lachnospiraceae > Acetatifactor > Acetatifactor aquisgranensis. The sequence continues at coordinate 12,066 of NZ_CALPDH010000051.1, forward strand.
CCCAATTGCTTTGCATGGTACCGGCTTTCCTTTACGAACTGAAATCCGCACTTCTCTATGACCCGCTTCGACTGGCCGTTTACAGAAAAATGTCCTACCGTCAACGCGTCCAGCCCGCAGGTGTCGAAACAGAATCCAATCACCGCCCTCACGGCCTCCGGCATCAGTCCCTGCCCCCAATATTCCCTGGAAAGCACATAGCCAATCTCCTTCATCTTCAGATCCCTGTAGGCCTCATCCTCATTGGCCCAGGAGGGGTGCAGCCCCAGCGACCCGATGGCCCGGCCGGACTCCCGGTGCACCAGGGCGAACACATTCTTATGGGACATGAAGTCCTCCAAAATACTCCTGGAAACCTCGATAGACTCATGATGCCTCCAGCCCGCCATCTCCCCCACGCCCTCCACAGAGGCATATGCATAGAAATCCTCCAGGTCGCTTTCCTCCCAGGGGCGCAGAATCAGCCGCCGGGTCTCTAATACCGTATCCGTAATGTCAATCTGTATGTCCATTTCATTTTCCTTTCTCCGGTTCCGGCCCTTCCCGCCATCGCCTGCACGAGCCATCTGTTTCATGTACAGGCATGCCTCATGGGCATATGATATACTTTCCTTTTGCCCTGGCCTTGGGACTACTCAAAATTTCCTCCAGCTTTTCCAGCCCATAAGTCCCGTAAATCATGCTGCTCACATCCAGGCGGCCGCTGTCGATCAAATCCAGCGCCCTCTTCTGGGTATAAGGATTGATATAGGACGCTTTCAGTTCCAGCTCTTTCTTAAATATCTCAAAAGGCTTCACCGCAATGGTCTCCTCCGGCTTCGTCAAGCCGAACATCATCACCACCGCCTTATTCCCGGCAATGTCGATAGCCTGCCGGATGGTGGAGGGACGGCCCACGCACTCGATGACCGTATTCACCCAGGTAAAGCCAGCCTTTTTCAGCTCCGCTTCCACATCCGCCTGCAAGGGATCGATGCAGACATCCGCCCCCAGCTTCACCGCCACCTGGCGCTTCTCCTCCACAGGCTCCAGCAGCGCAACCTTTGCCGCACCCATGAGCCTGGCCAGCTGCAGCATAAGCAGGCCTATCATGCCGCCTCCGATGACCACCACCTGAGAACCCGGCTGAACCTTGCACATATCGATTCCATGGAGACAGCAGGCTGCAGGCTCCGCCATAGCGCCCTGCTCAAAGGAAGTCCGCTCCCCCAATCGGTACACCTGCCTCTCATTCACCGCGCAGTATTCCGCAAAGCCGCCGTTCACGGTAGTCCCATATCCGATCATATGCTCGCAATAATGAGCCACCCCGTTCCTGCAGGGCCCACATGTACCGCAATAACAATTAGGATCGATGCAGACCCTGTCGCCCACCCGGCAGGCAGCCACTTCCGCGCCCACGGCTTCCACCACACCGGCGAACTCATGCCCCAATATGGCAGGCGGCGTCACCTCTGCCGCCCCCTTGTCCCCCTCATAGATATGCACGTCCGTCCCGCAGACCCCGCAGGCTTTCACCCGAATCAGCACATCCTTCGGCCCCACCGGGGGCATCTCGTGCTCCTCAATCCTCAAATCATGCTTTCCATAAAATACCGCGCTTTTCATCATCTCCGCCCTTTCCGTCTGTTCTGCAGCAGCCAGACACCTTATCATATCCTCTGTTCCTTATAGTTTACCATAAGCCCAGCTTTCCGAAAAGGACATATACAAAAAAAGGACGGAAAAATCCGCCCTCTCCAGGTATCAAAACCTCAAACATCTCCTACCTCCCCGTCACCTGGTACCGCATGAATGCCCGTCTCCCCAGAAACGCAAGCCCAATCCCCAGAATCACATACAGCATCGGAACCGCCTGCCAGGGCATCAAAAACTTACCGAACAGGCCAACCAGCCGGGCATTGAAAACATTCCAGTTAGCAATAAAGTTGCTGGGAAGATAACTCCATGCCTGCGCCAGAATCCGCAGATGCGCCGGCACGTTCACGAATATACCCAGAATCACCACACCCACCACAAAAGAAAGCGTCCCGATACTGCTGCGCAGCAATTCTGACAGCGCCATTACAAAGGCCGCAACGAAAACCACAGCTATGCCCATACAGGCATAATAGAGCAGCACGGCTCCCCCGACATTCAAAGGCGGGAAAAATCCGCCGCTCACCAACTGAAAATCTGCCGTAAATCCCTCGGCCCCGTAAATCCCAAAGGCAATCAGAAATGACAGCCCAGAAAACAGAAGCGACAAAGCCAGCGCAAAGGTCAGTCCCGCCAGAAATTTGGCCCAAAAGGCTTTCTGCCTGCCATGTCTGCTGCTCAGAATCAACTGATCAGTCCTGCGCACATGCTCCTCCACGAACACACCGGACAGGCAGATTGCCGTCACCACAATCGCCAGCAGCCCTATGGTATAGCCGCAGTCCAGCAATCTCCAGTACCCCTCCTTATACCGGAACTCCACCGGCCAGGTTTTCCGTTCTTCCTGGGCCAGCCAGAAATCTTTCTCATCCTGGGACAATCTGCAGGAATCCGCCTCCCGCATCAGCATTTCCAGATGCATGTCGTACAGCTCCCTCTCGTCCGCCTCCCACTGCCTGGCCTCCTTTGTCACCATGTCCGTAGCTATCCTGATATACTGGAAAATCGCGCTGTAAGGACGCGCGTAAGCCTCATACTCCTCTGTCTGGGAATAGCGCTCCACATCTTTCGGGATGGTTCCATAAACCGCCATGGTCTCCTCCAACAGCTCCTGATCGATGATTTTTCCCTCCAGGGCTTTCTGATAGGCTTTGTCTTTCTGGAATGCCTGGTACATGGTCTCCGTCTCGCCATCATCCTCATAGAGGATATCAAGTACAGTGCCTCCCACAGTGGCTGCAATCATGACCGCCGAAATCGCCATGCATATCCAGACCAGCCTCCGTTTCACGATTTTTTTCCATTCATATCGATACAATGTCCATATCTGCTTCATCTTTCCACCTTTCTGTCCGCAGCAGCGCATATGCCAGTCTATGCTCCCGCCGCATGCATGACCGTTCGCCTTTATTGGCCTGGCGGATCATTCACATCCGCTCCAGATAAAATGCCTCCAAGTCCTCCTGATTCTCCCATGGGCCCTGATGAATCATCTGGCCGTCTTTCATCATCAGGATAGTATCCGCGATATGCTCGATATCAGAGACGATGTGGGTCGAAAGCAGCACGATATTCTCTTTCCCCCACCGGGCAATCACCTCCCGGAACCGCACCCGTTCCTTTGGATCCAGGCCTGCCGTTGGTTCATCCAGAATCAACAGCCGCGGCTCCCCCAGCAATGCCTGGGCGATTCCAAGGCGTTGTTTCATGCCTCCGGAATATGTCCTGACTTTCTTCTTTCCCATCTCTCCTAAGCCCACCAGCTCCAGCAGTTCCGCGGACTTGCGCTTTGCCTCCGCTTTGTTCAGTCCTTTCAGGGCCGCCATGTACAGCAGAAATTCCTCTCCGGTGAAATCCGGGTAATAGCCGAAATCCTGCGGCAGATAGCCCAATTCTCCCCGATATTCCTCTGTGGCCACATCCATGCCGTCCAGGGAGATCGATCCGCTGGTAGGCTTCAGGATGCCGCACAGCAGGCGCATCAGCGTAGTCTTCCCCGCTCCATTGGCACCCAGCAGCCCATAGATTCCCCTCTGCAGTTTCAGGGAAATCCTGTCCACGGCAATCTTGCTGCCATATTGTTTTGAAACCCGGTCGATCATCAGCTCCATGTCAGTTCTTCCATCCTTTCCATGCTCTTCTTCCATTCACAGGCCGCTATGACGCATAATGCGGCCGCGGCCCACAGCCACCAGCCAAAGTTTCCGCTCTGCCACAGCCAAAGGCCTGTGCACTTATCTATCACTGGCAGGATTCCCACGATTATAGCCGGTCCAAGGCAGGCATAAAGCGCTTCCCTGCCCCGTATTTTCCTGACCAGCCACAGGGACACGGCATCGGTCAGCAGATAGGGAGTCAGCAGATAGATTCCTGTCCGGAATATCGGCATTCCCTCCCGGTATCCGCACAGGGAAACCAGACTCAGTGTCCCTAAATGCACGATTCCCAGCACACCCACCCGCGCCAGGAGAACGCTTTTTAAGCAGAATCTCGTTGCCATTTCCAGTTCTGCCATGCCGCAGGCTTCTGCCCGGACATACTCTGTCACAGAGGAAATTGCCAGAAAAGGCATCAAGGCAGAGAGCAGCCACAGGATGTCTTTGTCCAATAGGGGCCCTCCCGCCAGCGCCGTCAGAAATACTCCAAGAGACAGCGCCCACACCCATTTGCGGATATAGGAGGCCTGCTGTAAGACAAATTGGCAGCTGCTGACCCGCCTTTGCCGGATGCCCCGCAGAAATGTTTTTTTCCGCCGGGGCGCCGGCGCTTCAAACGCTTTCTTCAGCGCATATGACCAGTCTTGCCGATTCTTCCATATCGATTGCTTCTGTTGTGATTTTCGCCGCAGTTTTTTATCACCGCTCATACAAAATCCTCCTCCCCCAGCTTCTCTCTCAGGCATTTCAGCGCTTCCTTTGTTCTGCGATAGACAGAAAAACGAGAAATTCCATATATTTTTCCGATTACATCCACCGGGACTTCGTTGACATACCGAAGCAGAATCAGTTCCCGCTCTTCCTCCTCCAGTTCCAGCAGCGCCTCCCGGATTGCCAGCACTGTCACCAGGCGCTCCTCCATGCCGCCTCCCTCTTGACATTCCGCCTCGTAGGAATCCATGTCCCGCCCCTCTGCATCAGTCCCCGCTTTACTCTCTCCCCGGCGTATCTGTTTCCTTGCTTCATCGATACAAAGATTCCGCGCTATCGTGTACAAATACCGCAGAGCTTTTCCCATGCTCTGATAACTGCCGCTTCCCAGGAAACGGAGAAAGGTCTCCTGAGTAATGTCCTCCGCCGCCTCCCGGCTATGCAGCTTAAAATAGCAGTAACGGTAAATCCTGTCATACTGCATTTCCAAATCCATGTCTCTGTCCGCGGACACGGCCTCACTCCCTCTCTTCACTGTGAATAACGAATCCGGCCCATACAATGTGCGCGGATTCTCTGAAAAATGAAAAAAGCCCTAAGCTGATATAAGAATACCAACTTAGGGCAATTATTCAAGACAAATCACTGCTTTCGGTTCCTGTCCTTAAGCAGCCTTTTTCTTTCCAAACAGAGTCTGGATACCCTCAATCACCAGGAGAATCGCAAGCATGATCAACAGCACTGCCAGGATGGTCTGTGCATAAGGGCCCCAGTCCGCCCCGCCTGCCGAGATGATGCCCACCTGGTTCTTAATGGTGATGGCAAGGGAACAGATTGTCACGATGTTCATGAACGCCATAGGGAACAGGAACATCTTATTATTTCTGCCGATATTTCCAAGCCATGTAGCCACGGCCAGCAGGCCCAGTCCGGCCAGCAGCTGGTTCGCGGATCCGAACAGGCCCCAGATTTTGCTATAGCCTGTCATTCCAAGCAGGATGCCCAGAATCACAGTAAGGCCAGTGGCAAAATAAGGATTCACCAGCACTTTCTTATAGCCGTCCTTGACGTCGGCAGGCGTCTGTCCGGGCTCCAGCCAGAACTCCTGGAACATGAATCTTGCAAGCCTTGTGGCCGTGTCCAGAGAGGTCAGGCAGAACGCGGAATATGTAAGAATCAACAGTGTGTACAGGATATGCTCCAGCCCTGCCAGACCGGGGATGGCGGCGACCATGGCAGCGATGCCGCCTGCAAAGATATCCGTGGCGCCAGCCGTGTGGCCGGTCTGTCTCGCGTAAGCGATGGCGCATACCGTCAGAATAGCCAGAGCGCACTCCAGCAGCATCCCGCCGTAAGCGATGGGCTTCGCATCCTTTTCCTTATCCAGCTGTTTCGAGGTAGTGCCGGAGGAAACCAGCGAATGGAAACCGGAAATCGCGCCGCAGGCCACCGTAGTGAACAGGATGGGGAACAGATATTGCATACCGTTTCCATTGTCCACGGCAAAGCCGGCGAACGCGGGGAACAGCTCAGGGTCGATATTGGGATGTGCCCCTATAACACCGACCAGCGCCACCGCCAGCATGGCATAAAGCAGGAAAGAGCTCAGATAATCACGGGGCTGCAGCAGAATCCACACAGGGGCCACAGACGCGATAGCGATATAAATCCCTACGATGATCATCCATGTATTGGTGGAGAAATACAGGGGATGGAAATTCATGCCGACAGCCATGATGACTACGATTGCCGCAATGCCCAAAATCGTGGAGATGCCCATGGACATATTCCTGCGGTATACGCAGAAGCCGAATACGATGGCTATCAGAATGAACAACAGCGATACCATGGCAACAGACGCGTTGGACGCGCTTGCCACCTTGTCAAGGACGCCTGCCTCATCATACTTTGCGCCGAAAGTGGATGCAACGATGGATGCGAATGCAGCCACTACCAGAATCAAAGTCAGATAGGCAAAAATCAGGAACAGCCTCTTCGCCCTCTTGCTCATGTTGGCGGAGATGACTTCGCCGATGGACTGCCCCTTATGGCGGATAGACGCATACAAAGCGCCGAAATCATGTACGCCGCCAAAGAAGATGCCGCCGATCAGAATCCAGAGCACCACCGGCACCCAGCCGAACATAGCCGCGCCGATAGGACCAGTGATAGGGCCTGCGCCCGCAATAGATGAAAAATGATGTCCCATCAGGACAGGGGTCTTGGAGGGCACATAGTCCACACCGTCCTCCATGGTATGGGCAGGAGTCTCTTCCTTGCTCTCGCCCACGCCCCACTGCCTGCACAGCCATCCGCCGTAGAGGATATATCCACACACAAGAATGGCTATGGAAATCAGAACCAGTACTAACGTGTTCATAAAACCTTTCTCCTTTTCCTTTTATTTAGTGATAGTACATTTTTCAAAATTTCCTCCACACATCTTCCGCTCCTGTTGGTGGTGATGCGGTTCCCTTCAGAAACCTCCAGCACAGCAGCGTGGAAGTCCATCCACCCATGCAGGGAAAATCGAAAACTTTTGTAAATGCGGCATTTCTTCAATGCCTTTCTGGCCTCCTCCTGGCAGGTGTCGCATACGAAGACCGGCGTGATATAGGTATACATATGTCCCGGCCCGATATTGGCACGCTTCATGCCGTCTTCATAGGCCTCGTCCCGGCAGCGCTCATAGATTTCCTGGGTGAGGTGTTCTACATCGAAGAGGTAGACGAATTCTTCACAATTGGCGGACCATAGATTGGCCTGCCTGGAAAGCACATATTTTTCCGAATGTTCAAAAAACTCACAGATGGCTGTGAGAGGCTTGTGTTCTTCTTCAAACATCGTTATGTTAAAATAAGCCCGATAGCCATCCAGCAGCCTGGCAATGGCAGTCTTTCTGGTATATTGCATAAAAACGTATAGATTCCTTTTCCAAATCGTCAATCACTGAATATTTTTCGTATTATATCCCAACGTTATAGTTTTTTCAATGATTTTTTATAACTAATATATGATTTTTTATAATCTGTTTATCTTTCTAAAGTTTTCTAAAGAATTTACCGCCACAAAATATCTGAACATCAAGAAACCGCAATCCTCTGATTCCTCAAAGGATTGCGGTACTCAGTCTGAATGCCGCCGGCTTCCAAATTCTCATTGAACTCTGCCAGGGCTTCATCGCACTCAATCTATTTGATTATCCCGGCTTTCTGCGCATATTTTATATACGCTTCTTTATTGAAAGGCACCGCCCATGTCACATAATGGTTGCGACAGCTCCTGCCGTCCACAGTCCACTCCATTTCATAGAACGCAGTCCTGCCGTTTGTATCCAGAAGCCCAATCTCAATGGAAGAATCTGCAGGAAGGAGTACGTCCGCCTCCGAGACCACCCTGTCGGCCGTGACATCAGACACACGATAGTGCACGCGCTTCGCCGCAGAATAATCATTTATGCCCATCAGGCGCACACATGCATTCTCATCCGGCTCATCGCACATGAGCGCCACCATCTCCTGCGCTCTCCTGATATAGCCATACGCCAGCTTCTTGTCAAAGTAATAGTCCACCACTGCATCCGAGAACTGCGGACATCCGTCGATCACATTCCACCAGATGATTCCCGTTCTGCGCCACTTTCCAATCCTGAATCTCTCGATAAAGTATTTCTTTGCCTCTGCCTGAGAAATCTGGCTCAAACGCGAAAATTCCTCGAGATTTTCAGCGTCTCCTCCAAACAGAACCCTTATCTGCTCCGCCATCAGTTCAATCCTGTAGGCGTAAGGCTCATCCGGCTTGTCCGTGGGGTTGGACGCATGCAGCAGCCACTCTCCATTATCAGTATAGGGCCACAGCGCCTCCTCTGTGATAAATTTCCGGACAGACTCTACGGAAGGACATCCGTGATACCCCGTTTCCGACGCGAAGTGAGCCGTTGCATTCCTGTAGAAATCCCCTTTATAATAGTCTCTCGGTCCCCAGAGATGCTGTTCGGGAATCATAGTATCACCCGCTTTGTTCTCAAATGCAGCTTCATCGATGTAAGGAGAGCTGGGCAGATAATCCCTCACGTAATCATTCATGCGGACTGCCTGACGGATGACACATCTGGTATTCCGGTTCGTATTGGGATCGACTCTTCCGCCTGTCCCATACCAGAAGCCCTGGTCGTTTTCATTATCCCCGGACCAAAGCGCAAGACACGGATGCTGACGGAGCCTTCTTATCTGGAACACCGCTTCTTCCTCCATCTTGCCCAGGAACTCCGGCGTCTCCGGATACCTTGCACAGGCCTGCATAAAATCCTGCCACACCAGGATGCCGAGCTCATCGCATAAATCGTACAGCACATCGTCATCGTAATATCCGCCTCCCCAGGCCCGAATCATATTGCAGTTCAGATCCGCCACCAAATCCAAAGAAGGCTTAATCCGCTCTTTTCCCCTGGAGGGGAAAGAATCCAAAGGAACCCAGTTCGTCCCCAGTATGAACGTCTTTTTATGATTCACAATGAAGCAGAACTCTCCGTTCCCTTTCTCATCGGTAAGGCTGGTCCTCTCCAAAAATACAGTGCGGATACCTGCCCTGAATTTTTTGGATCCATAAATCTTTCCATCCTTTACCAGCCTCGCTTCGACTTCATACAGATTCTGCTCCCCGGACCTTCTGGGCCACCAGAGCCGCGGACTTTCAAGCCCGATTTCCAGACGTCCCGACTTCGACCATATATCGGCCTTTTGGAAGAAGCGTGAATCGCCGCAAGTCCCCTCGATTTCCACTGAAAATCCCATGTAGGGCAGACTGCCTATTTCAATCTCATAAAAATATTCCAGCCGGCAAGAACTATAATCTTCTGCCAGACTTCTGGTAAATAAATAGCTCTGCCTAAATCCGGCTTCGGGCTTTTCCACCAGGCGCACGTCTTTCCAGATTCCTCCCGCGAGCATCCTCGGAAAAATATCCCATCCGAACATATAAGGGGCTTTCCGGATATAAAGACCGTCCGCCCCAAACTTTTGGGCGCATGTAAGCAATGGATAGTCATAGTTCCTTGCTTCGACGGCAATCGGAATGATATGCACGAAAACTTCATTGCATCCTCGCATCAGTTCTTTTCCGGCAAGCTGAATCGTATGGCCAATCAGCATATTATCGACTTTGAGAAGTTTTTTCCCATTCAGGTAAATTTCGGCAACTGTATCTATGCCGTCGAATTCGAGCATATAAACCTTATCTTCTTCCGGCTGAATCTCAAATTTCTTTCCATAAAACAAATGATTCATTTCCCGCTCATGTTCCAGAAGAAGATTCTTCCCCATGAACGGATCGGGAATCAGCTTGTTTCTCTCCAAATCAAGCTCATAGTTGCCGGGAACAGTCCCATCTATCACCAGAATCCCACTCTGTTTCAGAGCATCCGCCCCGGTAATCTCCTCACTCAGGCTCCTGTACTGCTCATCCGTGCAAATGCCAAGTTCCCATTTCCCATTCAAATCCAATATAGCTCCCATTCTTTCCCTTTCCGCCGCCATGGCAGCAATCCGCATTTACTGCATTACGAAAAACTTTCCTATTCTAGTACAGAAAAACACCGATTATTTCTAACCGATGCCATGCAACAATTTCATTATGGAATTTTTGAAAAGATTAATCAGCTGATACTGTAATACTTTCCGTGCTGATGTTAAGCGCTTTGGAAATGGCCTCTGCTATATCTGTCCGCAAGGTATCATTTCCAATACTGCCCTCGGGTGCAGTAATCTTAATGTCGGCTCCGACAATCTCGCTTTCCGAATAACTTATATCTACTTCACAATCCCAAACCATGCCCGTGCGCTCAAGTATCAAAGCTAATTGCTTTTCCATATAATTATACATTTTCTCTTCTTCACTATTAGTGAACTGATCTGCAAAATCTGCCTCTTCTCCTCTGGATTTTCCGAAATTCTGAATCACTATGCACATCATTCCCAAGAGAAGAATACAGACACCAATTCCAATGCCGAAAGACCACTTTTTATTCTTCATTATTGCCATTCTCCTCTCTAACATCCAGCACACGCATCCGCATTCCGTCAGTTTGCATTGCGTATCCCGACTCCTAAGAAGCTTTTACGAAGTTTTAGTTCTTAAAATATCCGCTTTGGTATAAAGGAACGTCTTTGATTTTATTTTTGTATTCTACCATATTCATTTTAGCTTGTCAAGCATCCCCCTTGTAGTCATGTCTGACCCCTGACACCCCAGTCTCGATTCTGGACAGCGCCTGCAGGGAACAGATGCCCTCGGCCAGCTCTTCCTGCGTCAATCCGGCTTTCCGCCGGCCTGATGGGCACAAAGGGCTTCTACGGAGCCGGGCACAGGGGAGCGTTATGCAGTCCAATCAGTTTCTTCAATACGCCCGTCACAGCCCTACTCTCCCTCCGGAATGCCCGGTCAAAGCCCCTCTTTTCCACCAGTGTATCCTATGGGAAAATCTTTTTCTCTCTTTTCAGGACATGGGAAATTATGGTACAATGACCTTATTCAAGGCAGGAAACAGCCGGATAGCCATCCGTACCATGAGCGTTGCTGTACCGTCCGCGGTCATGGCAAAGAGCGGGCCAGGCGTACAGGCAGGAAACCGGCAGCTCGGCTCACCTGACTTGCCTGATCCGCCAGTCTGCCAATCGTTCAGGGATATGGCAATGACTTGCAGCAGCATGACCAGAAAGGACACCGGACAAATGACCATACGCGACACCACCCCCGCCGACTACGGCCGGATTCAGGAAATCTACGCATGTGCCAGAGAACAGATGCGCCGGGCCGGAAACCCCGGCCAGTGGGGCGACAGCAGGCCCTCCGGGGAGACTCTGCTAAAAGATATCCGGCAAAGGCAGAGCCATGTGATGGAAGAACAGGGCCAGATATGCGGCGTCTTCACTTTCATTATAGGAGAAGACCCCACCTACAGAATCATCGAACAGGGCCAGTGGCTGGACGACGCCCCCTACGGCACCATCCACCGGATTGCCGGAAACGGCGCCGGAAAAGGAATCTTCCGGGAATGCCTGTCCTACTGCCTGGCACAGATTCCCAACATCCGCATCGACACCCACCGGGACAATGCCGTCATGCGGCATCTGCTGGAGAAACATGGCTTTGTAAAATGCGGCATCATCTATGTGGAGGACGGGAGCCCGCGGATTGCGTACCAGAGATGCTGCGTGGGAGTCATGGCATCGCCTGAGCCTACTCCCCTTTCCGCCGCTTGCTGCACACATCCCGTTTCCCGGATTCTATTATCAAAATAGCGTTATAATATTGACTATGGCGTTAGTCCGTCTGATTCATGAATTGACTGGATTTCATTTTTCTACCTATAATCAGGCACTCCCAGCTGTCGCGCCGCTTCTCTCCAATACTTCTCATCCGCAAAATCCTGTTCGCCGGCTTCTCGTGCCAATTTATCTGCCAATCCGACTAATTGCGCTGAATGGTCGGCTCCTGTCAGGAGAATCTGTATGCTACTATTCACGAACCATGGCGCTTTGCTGAGCAGACCGCTTGTCTTTATGTCTTGCACGACTTGCTTGTTGTCATAAGGAATCTTTAAAAAAGCGGGTTTCCAAGCCATCTTACCATTCATGCGGACATCTTCCATAATCATGCAGTGTGCATAACCATAAGTGCCGATAGCGATTCCAGCCGAGCCGCAATTATAATAGTGTTTCCCCTGGTATTCCAGTTCACCCGATAAATGCGTATGTCCACAAATCAGATAATCCGTATGGATATCTTTTAACCATTTTTTCGTATTTTCCCCCTCAGCAGGCAATCTTTCACGGGAACTCACCGGAGAACCATGGCAAATGGTCACAGGCGGAAATCCAGCTTTTTGATACCGGGACGTAATCGGCAGACTATCAAAAAAGAGAAAATCTTTTTCATCCAATTGCCTGTATGTAAACAAAAGGTTCCCGGTTGCCGAATTCCATGTCCATTTTCCCTTTTCAGTGCCTTGCGCAATTATCTTTCTTTGTTCCAACATATATTCTTCTCTGTTTCCTCTAAGGAACAGACAGCTGTGATTTGACGAAAAATCATATAGATAATCCATGGTTTCTCGCGTATAAGGAGTATCTGAAATATAATCTCCAAGAAATAAGTATTCATCGCAAGGAACTGATTTCATGTATTCGATGCAGGCTTTGAGCGCAATGATATTACTATGTATATCCGATATGATACCAATTTTCATAATCTGCTCCCATCTATGTAATTCCGTTTTATATGTTGTAAATATTTACATTATACTACTTCCAATCTCTATTTGCCATAAAAATATGGGGCGCCATTTGGGTATCGCTTTCAACTCTTTCAATATTGCAAAAAAGGGCTCTCCGATTTCTCGGAAAGCCCCATAAAGCTTAGCTTTTTATTAATGAACTCGCAAGAACTCTATTACTCACACAAAAGTGCTCAGCACCAAGCTGATCGCTAAAATTCCAAAAGGCTCTGAAATTCCAGTGCCTACCCGGCCAAAACGGGGCAAAAACTCTATTCCGGATACAAA
>NZ_CALPDH010000052.1:0-22176 GCF_943193215.1 Acetatifactor aquisgranensis
CCGTCAAAGCCTCCCATGACCGCGCCCAGCGCACCGCCGAGTGCCGCAAACGCATACTGCGCCGCCTCGATAAAATTTTTCATTCTGATTCCTCCATTAAAAAAAGCACCTTTTTGGTGCCGTTTCCAGTTACGCGCATTCCACATACCGGATGAATGCTTTCCCGTTTCCTTCGTTCACCCCTGCCTCGGTCTCTGCGGGGTAATATTTCCCGTTATGGGTGAATGGCGCGACACCGTCCACATAGCCGGAACCGCCTGCGCCGGACTCACCGCGCAGGCCATAGTTCCCGCCGAACCATCCGCCTCCACCGCCGGATTCCGCAGTATTGCTATAGGAATAGGTCGGGGCATAACCAAAGTTTGTGGAAGGGCTGCTCCCTGTGGAGATCTGCCTCCCTCCCAATGCGCCTCCTGAGCCGTCACCGCCGCGTTCCCCTCCCCCATGCCCGCCTTTGTGGATGGCGCCGTTATCTATCCCGCCACCGCCGCCTCCGCCAGCCACAATCAGGACACACTCCCTGTTGGTATAATTCAGTCCACTGCTGTTGCCATACCCCAATGCCCCGGACCTTGTCGCCACATGGGTCGATCCTCCCCCGCCTGCCCCGTACTGCTTACCGCTTGCATAGTTGCTTCCACCCCCGCCGCCGTTTGTCCCCGGAGATGTCCCGTTTGCAGCCCCGCCATTATATACATAGACCACCTCGTCCTTTTTCATCTTCTTATAACCTTTGGAATGGCCGCCAAGACCGCCTTCCGCCACAAGGGAGTCCACTTTTGCGCTGCCCCCGGAACCGCCCCACACTTCAAACTCATAGATGCCGTCCTGCGGGATGGTAAACTGCACATAACTGCCTGTGTAGGGAAAATCGTACTCCGTGGTCACCCACATGGCATAGAGCGTGGCCCCGGCAGGGAACACGCCTTTCTCTCCCGGCTTATAGGATGGCGTGGAGAGGGAATCAATGCTCCATCCACAGAAGGACATATTCTTCCGCGTGTAGGGGCTTGCCGGGACCGTGGTGGGTTCGCTCTGGGAATTCCCATTGTTGTAGTAACAAAAAGCGGTAAAGGATTCTGCCGCTCCGGTTTCTGCAAGGGTGCCGCCATTGGGCATCAGCCCGATGGTCATCTGCTTTTTAAACACAGCATATAAGGTGAATGGTTCCTCCGAAGTAATAATAAACTCGGAAAGCACCTTCTTTTCTGCGGAATCATCCTGCCGCCATCCCACAAAGGTATAGCCCTCCAGAGCGGCGGGCGGTGCGGCGGCAATGGCGTCCTCCCTGTCCGGCACAGTCCTTTCCAATGCATAGCCTGTGTCGATCTGATATGTCACTTTGACACCCGCCGCATATACCCTGTCCTCTCCCACGAAAATCCGCGTCACCCTTTTTGTGGCTTCATCCTCATAACAAAGGTAAATGGTGGTGGCGCTGTAACTTTCCATTGCCCGGTACTCGTCAAGGCTCACCAGTTTCATCACAAGGCCGGTGCTGCTCATCATCTCCGCCACTTTTTCGTCCAGAGTCTGCACAGACTCTCCGAGGGATGCATTGGAAGAAATAACGCCGTCCAGCTCCCCGATGATGTTCCTTGCAGTAAATACCGCCGTTCCGTCTAAAACCTTATCCCCCACTTTGGTAATCCTCGAATACCCGGAAGGCTCGGAGGCTGCCGTGGTACCCGCCTGTGTGCAGACCAGCGTTGCCCACCCCGGAGCGCCCACTGCGGTCACCGCATCTCCCACTGAGTATGATGTGGCGCGGGTGAGCGTCTCGCCACCTCCCCCGCCGCCTCCGCTCCCGGCTTTCAGCGTGGGGAATACTTTGGTCAGGCCGTCCAAGCCTGCCGAAGATACGGTGAAAATGGCAAGTTCAAGGTCATAGGAGGAGTTATTGTAATTGATGTTCACATCCGCATCCAGCGGCGGAAGCTCCGCTGCCGCCTGCGCCAGTATCTTGATAGGCTCATCCGCATTGGATAAATCCAGATGGATATACACCCGTCCCTGCAGTGTCTCCCCCACATCCGCAAGGCGCACATCTATCTCCGTTTCATACACCTCAAAGAACCGGCCACGAATCATGCCAAAGCCCTGCGAGATATGAAGGACATTCCCTCTTGCGTAGGTCACTTCGCAGCCCTTAAAGATGCCGCTGCCGGGGATCGCCGTCTCGTAGATGATGGCGTCATCCTGCGGGGTCACGTTCCCGCCCTTATAGGTTTTCAATGTGATGTTGTCAGCCATTCTCCTGCCTCCTTAAAATCTTCGTCAAATCCAGCCGCACCGTGCCGAATACCAGCTTTGTGTTTTTGCCCCGCTCCCTTCCGGTGAGGATGCTGCGGTAACTCTGCCCGTCCGAGACGATGTCCGCCACCTGCCCGAATTCCAGTTCCTCCGGCTTCACCAGCGCGTCACCGTTCATCATGGTAAGCTCTATGAGGTTTGAATAGGACAGATTTGCGAACTTGTTATGGGCGGCGCTGATTGCCGCGCTCTCAAAGCTGCTCCCCTCCTCATGGGAAACGGACTGCATCTCACAGACCACCGGGGTAATGCGGTCACGGTCTTTCGTATCGTAGCCAAGATCGGGATGCAGGAAATACACCCTTTTCTTTTCATAATCGGAACTGTCATAGATCACCAGTTTATTCACATCGGCGCTGACCTGTCTGATGGTGACGCTCTTTTTGATGATGTTGGGAAGATCGCTTTCAATCGTAATCACCCCGGATGCCGCTTTCCCTACAATGATCTGCACTTCCCGGTTCTGGATATCCAGCTTTGTCTTTACAAGGATGCTGTACTTTTCCATTGCCGGAATGATCACGGAATCAATGAGGTTTACAATGTTGTAATGCCCGCCCTTGTCGGAGGGCGTGATGTGCAGGCTCCAGTCCTTTGTGGCTGTTGCTGCGCTGACCGAAAGCCCTTTGATATTCTGCATCCCATCCTCATTTGTGATAAACATTTCTTTTATCCTGTCACAGATAAACTGTTCCATGCTGCCCTGCCCCTGCTGATCTACATCGAAAAGCACATCCATATTCAGCAGTTCCATCAGCGGTTTATAGGAAATGGTCTGTAACTTCTTTGACTTGTCCGTGCCATAGCCAATCTCCGTAACGATTCCGGCATACTCCTCATCCCCTCTGCTGATGCGGATATAGTCCTGCTTTTTCACGCCGGGCAGGGCAAGCACCATCACAGTATTGCCGTCCGATGATAAATAGTCCTCTTTGTAGGTGATCTCATTCACATTTGTATTTCCCACCATTTCAAAATCCTGTGTGAATATCTCCACGTTATACGGTCTCATAGCTGATCCTCCCCTCTACCATCACATTCAGAATGTTCAGCCCCTCATGCACCACGGAAATGCGGTTGCTGCCGTACTGCAAATGGAAGAACCGCTCCGTGGTGAAATCGCACATCTGGTATCTGTCCGCCACCACCTCGTCACTGACGCCCCGCTCCGTAATGCTGTAGGGAATCTGCGTGGTGTCGATGACCAGCTTATGCCCATCCGGGATATTCCCCTCGTACCTTCCCGTTTCATACAAAACATTATTCACATAGTGCTTCCATACGGGATTCGTGCAGGGGCCATATACCGTCACTTTGCACGGGCTGTTCCCGTGGCTGTCGCTGTCGATCATCAGCGTGTTCTGCGTCACATCCGCATAGGCGTAGGTGTATTCGTAAGGGTATATCTTCCCGCCGATGGATAGGGTGCCGCTGTAGCCGGAAACATTTTTATAAAACTGTCCTGTCGCCGTGAAAGCCACCTCGCAGTCTAAGCCTGCACCGCCCGTGATCAGTTCGCTCTTTGCAATCTCCGTCATCCGCACCGGGACGCGGAAAGCCTCCTCCATCTCATACACAAGGGTCAGCGGCACCGCCCGGACAAATCTTGAAAATGCCCGGTAATTCTGGTATGCGTTTATCCCGCCAAAGAAAATGCGCCCGGTCATCACACCCTGTGAGAAAAGTTCCTCCAAAGGGATGAAGCCCGTGCCAATCTGTTCATACTGCGTCCCGTCCTTGTAACCGAAACCGCCAATGGAATGGAAAAAGGATGTCCTGGCATTCAAATCCCACGACACCCCTTCCCCGTTTATAAGTCTGAATTTCCTTATCATGAATACGCCTTTCCCAGCTCCCGGTTCAGCCCGTCAGATAATTCCCCGACCAGCGCGCCGGAATCCAATACCACCTGTGCGTCTGCCAGCCTGGGCAGATATTTTGTCACCACTTCATACATGGCATCCAGCCTTGCCGCCAGTGAATCATTCCCGTTCCCGCCATTCCCGGCTGATGAGATACTTTCCATTGCCCCTGTTGTTGGGATGAGCATTCCCGCCAGTTCCTTCATGGGGCCGGTCAGCTTCCCTAAATTCCCACGGATGCCTTTTCCGAGCAGATCGATCATATCCGGCATAAAGGTGTGGAAGTTGGAAAGCGGCCCCTCGTCCGGCTCGGAGAAATGCAGAAAGGACGCAATGGTTCCCGCGATGTCCTTCACGCTGTCCACAAGGCCGCTGATCTTGGATTTGATACCATCTATTAAGCCGCCGATGATGTCTTTGCCCCACTGCAATGCCTGTGAGGGCAGGCCCTTGATGAAGTTGATCGCCGCATCGAATCCACTCTTCACCGCCCCGGCAATGCCGCTCATAGCGTTTTTGATGCCGGAAAGCAGGCTGTTGAACACATTTACCACCGCGTCTTTCAGGCCGCCCACGATACTGGTGACCGTGGATTTAATGGCATTCCAGACGGAAGTAATGACCTCTTTTATCGCACCTACCACGGAGCTTACTGCGGACTTGATGGCTTCCCATGCTGCGGTGATGGCAGATTTAATCGCCTCCATAATGGAAATGACCGCTGACTTTATCGCCTCCCATGCCGCCACAGCCACATTTTTTATCGCTTCAATCGCAGAGGATACCGCACTCTTTATGGCTTCCCATGCGGCAATGATCGCAGAACGTATCGCCTCCATTGCCGTGGTGATGGCGCTCTTGATCGCCTCCCATGCGGAGACCACCACATCCTTAATGGCGGAAAGCACCGCCGTTACTGCGGATTTAATCGCTTCCCATACCGTGGTAATGACATTTCTGATTGCCTCCATTACCGTGGTGACGGTATTCCTTATCGCTTCCCATGCGGAGGAAAGGAAAGAGCCAATGGCATTCGTGACGGTTTCAATCACGGATTTAATCGCATTCCAAACCGTGGAGACCACCGTCTGTATCACATTCAGCACGGTTGTGATAATCAGCTTATAGAACTCGAACCGCGCCACAATCAGCGTCTTTATCACATCCAGCACAGTCTGGAAAATATTCTTGATGCCCTCCCACAGCCCGCTGAAAAAGTCTTTCAATCCGTTCCAGATGGACTGCGCCGCCCCGGTGATGGCATTCCAGATGTTGGAGAAAAAGTCTTTCAGGCCATTCCATACCGCAACAGCCGCTTCTTTGATCACGTTCCATAAGTTGATCCAGAACTCCCGGAAGCCCTCGCAGTTATTCCACAGCGCCACGAAAATGGCAATCAGAGCCGCGATTGCCGCAATGACCAGCGTCACCGGGTTCGCAGCAAGTATTCCCCATAAGGCACTAAGCCCTCCGCCGATACTGGAAATGCCGCCGATCAGTGTCGGGATGAAGGTCATAATGCTGCCCACAGCCGACACAACTTTTCCTATGACGATAAGCACGGGGCCGATTGCAGCGGCAAGAAGCCCTATGGTGACAATGGTGTTTTTGGTGCCCTCATCCATGCCGTTCAGCTTGTCAACAAATCCCTGCACCCATGTGACGATCTGGCGGATGGCGGGCATGAGGATTTCACCAAAAGAAATGGCAAGCTCCTCCAACTGGCTTTTCAGGATGGTAAGCTGCCCGGCAAGGTTATCCTGCATGGTCGCCGCCATCTCCGCCGACTTCCCGTCACAGTTCGCTATGGCGCTGCTCACCTTTTCAATGTCCGCAGGGGCGGCGTTCATCAGCGCAAGGAATCCTGACATGGCATTCTTCCCCACCAGAGCCTCTGCCGCCGCTGCCTTCTCCGATTCGGACAGGCCGCCGAAAGCCGTCCGGCAGTCAGCGAGGATGGCGCTCAAATCCCTCATGCTGCCGTCCGCATTGGTGGTGGCGATTGTGACCTCGCCAATGCTCGAACCGCAGATTTTCACTTCCCCGGAAAGGTTGCTCATGATGGTGCGCAGGGCGGTACCGGCCTGTGTGGACTTGATGCCCGCATTGCCCATCAAGCCGATTGCCTCTGCGGTATCCTCCGCGGAAAATCCCAAAGCCCCGGCGATGGGCGCACAGTATTTGAAGGTCTCGCCCATCATGGAGACGTTGGTGTTCGCATTGGAACTTGCCGCCGCAAGGATATCCGCGAAATGCCCGGAATCCGCTGCGGTAAGTCCAAAGGCAGTCAATGCGTCCGTCACGATATCGGATGTGCTTGCCAAATCTTCCCCGGAGGCCGCTGCAAGGTTCATAATGCCCTCAATGCCAGCGAGCATATCCGAAGTTTTCCATCCCGCCATTGCCATGTAGTTCATGGCCTCGGCTGCCTCGGATGCGGAGAACTTGGTCTTGCTGCCCATCTCCCTTGCCTTATCCCGGAGGGCATCAAGGTCTTTTCCCGTTGCCCCGGAAACCGCCCCCACCTGGCTCATGGCGGTATCGAAGTCAGCGGCGGTCTTTACCGCCACCGTGCCAAGCCCCACAATGGGAGTGGTCACGCTTTTGGTGAGGGTAGTCCCCACCCCGGAAATCTTATCCCCTAAGTTCTTTAAGTCCTCGCCCACGGCGGCGATCTTCTGCACCGCCACCGCCGACTGGTTCGCCTGTTCTTCGAGGCTTTTCAGCCTTTCCTCTGTCTCGATGATCTCCCTCTGCAAACCATCGTACTGCTCCTGGGTGATCTCCCCTTTTGCCAGCGCCTCGTTAGCCTGTTCCGCAGCCGCTTTCAGGGTTTCCAGCTTTTCCTTCGTCTCCCGCACCACATCCGCAAGGAGCCGGTGCTTCTGCGCCAGCAGTTCCGTGTTGCCGGGGTCCAGCTTTAAGAGTCGCTCCACGTCCCGGAGCTGTGACTGCGTAGTGCGTATCTCCCCGTTTACCCCTTTCAGCGCGGCGGTCAGCTTTGTGGTGTCGCCGCCGATTTCCACCGTGATTCCCTGTATCCTTGACGCACCCACCCAAAGCACCTCCCCACGAAAAAAGGAAGCCCGGAGGCTCCCTGAAAAAAGCATAAAAAAAGACACCTGCTGTTATGGCAAGTGCCTATGTAAGAAATCTATTCTGTTTTAATCCTTTAAGTATTTAAATAGTTAATTATTTTTTTCGCAATAGCATCCGCATCTTCATTTTCTGTATCAATCCGAATAGCATCTGGAAAATTCGCATCTAAAAATGCTAAATTATATTTAAGCCATTCAATAGCAAACCCCTTTTCCCTATTATCATCTGAATTTATCCGTGATTTTATAGTTTCCTCACTCGCAGTAAGAATAATATGCAACACATTTCCTTTTGAATTAAAATGTTCAAAAAGCAACTCCACACCTTCCTTTTGAGTTAAAGCCATAACAATAATTATCTGTTTATTTGTGTTTTCCAACTTCTCTTCAATAACTTTTTTGAATCTCATTAGGAAATTTTTATTATTTTGCGGCAAAGTTCCCCCGAAAGCTAAAAGCATATTTTCTTTTACCATCTCTTGATAATAATAATCTGATTCTAAAATTTCAGTTTCAGTATCTAGAAGTTCTTCTATTTTTCGTGCCACAGTTGTTTTTCCTACGCCATAAGTTCCATTCAGCCAAATAATCACTGCATCTTACCTCCGAATCCATCAGCCTTTTCCTGCTACAAATATAACAGAAAAAGGCTGTTTTTTCAATCAAAATGCGTCCATTTATCACGACCAAAAGCATATCCACACCTTCTTAAGAAAACCGCCATATATAGGCGTTTCCGGCAACAATGGTGTGGATTTTATATTGCTAATTGGAGTAATTTTTTATCCTTAAAATTTACCACTTCCGACACTTTCTGATTTTTCATAATGTTAAAAAATACGGAAATGATGTTTCTAAGCCGTTTCTTAATACTAATTTTTCAGAAAGTATTGGAAGTACCCAAAATGGAATAACTTTTATTTACCAATATTCTTAAAACAATATCCACACCTTTCATGCTGAAAAACATTGAGCTTGCTGGATTTCTTAAAAAGGTGTGGATATGAAATCGGTTGTGATAATTCGATTTATTTTAACGTTAAAATAAATCCATTGCTGCTTGATCGCCAAGTATGGCATATGAAAATGAATCGTTCCTGCTCTCGCAGTACATATCATTGATTAATCCTATTGAAAGCAGCTCCAAATCTGCCATCGAAAGCCCTAGCTGCACACACCGCAGAAGGAACAGCGGCGTGGTCATTTCCCGCTCAGTTGGGCGAAGTTTTTTTTAGCCTCCACATCCGTCTGCACGTTCAAGCCCCACAGTTCTATAAGCTGCGGCAATACCTGATAAATAGAAAATGTGTTGAATCCGTCCAGCCACTCATCCACTTCATTGGGTATCTGCGGGTCGGCGTGCTTCGCCATCGTATAGGCGATATTCTCGAACATCTCCAATGAGAATAAATCGAGGTTGGAATTCTCCTCATCCCCCTCTCCTATGCTCTTTTCCAGAATCCGCAGGTCTTTATAAATGTCACGCTGGAACTTCAAGCGGTAAATCCTCGGTATCGCCGCCGATGCCTTGAACAACACATCCTGCCCGTCTATTTCTATTTTTCTAACAATGCTCATATCCTTTCAGCCTCCTTATCCCTGTCCTTCTGTCTCTGCATCCACCGCTTTGGGTTCCGGCAGATACACGCTCTTATACCAGTTGGCATAAGTCTCCGCAGATGTCTTATTCCCGGTCTTGGCTTTCACATAGCCGCTTGCCAGCGGGCGCGCCTTGATGGTCAGCGTTTCCGTCTGCACCTCCCGGCTCTCCTCATTGGTCTTGCCCTCGATCTTGGGGCGGCTTGCGGAACAGTTATACAACACATGGCGGATTTTACGGATGTCGCCGTCAAACTCGAACAGCAGCGCAAAGGCCGCAGTTTCCGAGTGTGCATTTTCCACCAGCACCTCATTATTGTCCGCTTCCTCCTTCAGCACGTCCGTGCGGAAACTCTCCGGGATCAGCGCCAGTTCAAGGTCGCCATCGTAACCCATGTTGTTGGCTATGATGTAATACTCGATGCCGTCCGCATAGAAAGACTCCGGCTCCCCGTTGGGGTCCAGGGCAATGGATACCGCACCGGGCATTGCTACGGGAGTCTCAAACCCGATCTCCCCATTCTCCTGTGTTTTCTGCAAGGTATAGTGGCAGTTGCAGATATTGAATTTCACTTTATTGTTGTTCTTCATTTCAGACCTCCATTTCATACAAGACTTCGTACAGCTTCTCCGATTCAATCCACGTCTCACTCTTGCCATAGAAAATACCGTGCTTCAACAGGACAGCCTCTATGGTTTCCTCTAAGTCGGGATTTTTCAAATCGGTGTACAGTTCGATATCAAGCTGGTTGATTTTGAAATATGCGATCCCGTCCGCTGCGAAATTGGCAGCTTTGGGGTATAAAAATACAAGGAAGGGCGGCTCCGGGGATTCGCCCTCCACGAAATGGTCATAGGCAAAGGGCAGCCCCATTTCCTCCATCATCTTCAATACATCATCGTGCTTCATCCTTCCAGCCCCCTTTTGATTCCTTCCTCCAGTTCCCGGATGCCCGCCTGTTCCGCAGGGGCAATATGGGGGAATGCCCG
Organism: Acetatifactor aquisgranensis; assembly: GCF_943193215.1. Lineage (NCBI taxonomy): Bacteria > Bacillati > Bacillota > Clostridia > Lachnospirales > Lachnospiraceae > Acetatifactor > Acetatifactor aquisgranensis. The sequence goes on from NZ_CALPDH010000052.1 coordinate 9,863, forward strand.
CACCCTCCCGCCGCCCCGCTTGGCATGGCCTTTCTCCAGAAGGTGGGTGAGCTGGTAACGCTTTTTGTTATGCACCACCAGTTCCAGTGCATTGGCGGTCTCTTTCTGCTTTTTCACAGCCCATCCTTTTTTGTACTGCCCCGTCCGAACCGGGGCGTTTGTCTTAACCTCGCTCTTGACGGTGTTCCCGGCTTTGGTCACACAGTCCTTCATCACGTCCGTGGCAAGCCCGGCGTATTCGATCAGGCCGTCCATGACCGCCTCCGCCATCTGCTCGATGGATACTTTTCTTTCAGACATTCCTACCTCTTTCCCGGAGCGTTTTATGCGGAGGGCGCGGGCAGAATTTCAGATTCTGCCCTGCGGTAAATGGCATTTGTGACGCCCCGGCGCAAATGCCCGGCTGAATCAATTGCTCATCGGAGAATTGATTCAGCCTCCCCTCTTTTCCAAAGCCGCCCGCAGCTTTATGGTTCTATTCTGATATTTCACGTTGTCAATGAACGTGATATTATAAATCTGCTCCCGGAAGATAATGCGGAAATGCTCCGTGTCAATGGCGGCGGCTTCGCTGCAATAGCGTATGAGGAAAAATATCTCTTTTTCTGCATTTAGCTGCGCCGCCTCCCAATACTCCTTCCCGGAAAGGTTGTTTACATAGGCATGGCAGGCAAAATAATCCTGCCACGATAAAATGTGATTCCCGGCTTTGTCATTACCCGCCATGCTTTTCTGAATAATAATCTTGTCCTTCCATTCCCCAAGCGCCATCAGAACACCTCTTTCCGTATGCCGAACAGCAGAGAGCGCAGCGTACCCACCAGTTCCCCGTAGTCTGCCTGCTCCCGGTGTTCATAAAGGTAGGCGGCGGTATAGAGGACGGCAATCCGCACCATAGGCAGATGGCTTTCCAACTCCGCCGCATCCATCCGTGCCACATCCGCACACAGCCTCTCCCCGGTCTCAATCAAGCCGGAAATGAAACCATCCTCATCCGCACTGTCCACCCGGAGATACTGTTTTGTTTCCTCCAATGTCAGGACTGCCATCCATGCCGCCCCCTTTCTTATGATGCCGATGATGCAGACTTCTTCACCGTCATGGTCTTTACCGCTTCGGCAAGGATCAGCTTGCCGTCCACCCTCTGGCTTGCGAGGAATCCCACCTGCCCGGTGGCCGCAAACAGTTCATTCAGACGCTTGAAGGAGCGCCCCTGCCTGTCGGCGATCCAGTAGTAAGAGAAATCACCGAACGCCATCACCTTGCTGCCTGCCGCCACTTCCGGCACATAGGAGGAAGTGTGGTAAGGGCGGTTTAAAATCATGTCCGGCACCCCCGCCTGCACGGAAGGCTGCCAGATATAATTCCCATTATTATCCTTTAACTTCCGCAGGGCTTTCACGGTGGTGTCATTCAGCAGCCACACAGCCTTTTTGCGGTACGGCGCTTTCAGGGAATAGAAAAGGTCCATCACGTCATCAAAGGTGATGTTCGCCGTGGCCGTGGTCACGCCATCGGATGCGCCGCCCGTGGCATTTAAAATACCCGTAGGCTTGCCCTTGCCGTCCCCAATGAAAAAGGCTTCCTCCTCCTTGGTGCCGATCCTGCGCCCGAACTCCTTGGAGATGTAATCCTCTAAGTTGAATACGTTGTCATTTAACAGTTCATCCGATACCTTGATCATGGTCGCCACCTTGAATGCGCCGATGGAAACCTGACCGAAGGAATCGTCAGATTCCGGGTATGCCCCTTCCTCGTCAATCCATGCTGCCTCGCCTTTGGATGCCACCACGGGGATTTTCCTGTCGCCGCTGGATGTCTGGATCACCGTGGCAAGGCCCCGGAAACAGTTCTCTTCCTCCAATGCCTCCACCAGCGTATGCTCGAACTCGTCCGGCACAAGGTAGCCGCCCTCGGAATCCGTGCCCACCTGCAGGGCATTCTCCACATCGAAGAAGTTCTTCCGGCGCATGGCGTTCCAGAACGTCCTCCTGTAGCTGTCCGTTGCCCTGCCCGTCTTTTCCTCCCCGTCCGGGTGGTTATTCGGCTTGTTGGTGATTGGCTCGGAAGTGGGCTTGTTCAGTTCCGCGTCAATGGCGGCCTGCCGCTCCAGGCGCTCGATCTCCTTCCCCAAATCCACCACTTCTTTCTCCATCTTCTCATAGACGGCGGTGTCCTCTGCGGAAAGCAGGCCGTCCTCACCACGCTTGCTGTCGAGGAACTTCTTTGCCGCCTCCCATGCCTTTGCCCGTTTTTCTCTCAGTTCTAAAATCTTGCTCATAAACATTTCCCTCCATAAATTTAATGTGATAAAAGTTGCAAACGCTTCTCTAACTGCTCTATGGGTACTTTCGCCTCCGGCTTTTTCGGAATGAGTTTTGTCAGCAGGGAATTGGTCACCGCCGTGCGGGAGAACATCATGCCCTCCATAGCCGCATCCTCTGATTCATCTGTACTTTCCCCTTCATGCAGGATGCCGTCCGCGAAGCCAAGCTCCACGGCTTTTTTCGCATTGAACCACGATTCCGCATCCATGAGGTGGGATATCTTCTTACGGTCCATCCCGGTCTTGATCTCATAGGCGTTCATGATGCCCTCTTTCACTTCATCCAGCATCTCCCCCGCCTTCTGCATCTCTTTGGAATCCCCTATCGCCACAGTAATGGGATTGTGGATCATCATCATGGCAAGGGGCGACATCAGCACCGTGGTACCCGCCATAGCGATGACGGACGCTGCCGAAGCCGCCAGCGCGTCCACCTTCACGGTCACATCGCCCTTGTATTCCATGAGCATGTTGTAGATTTGCGCCGCGGCGTACACATCGCCGCCCGGTGAATTGATCCACACGGTGATGTTGCCGCTCCCGGCATTCAGCTCCTTTGCGAACAGGGCGGGCGTCACTTCATCCCCGTACCACGTCTCATCCGAAATCTCACCGTTCAGCACGAGGGTGCGCTCTTCCTCCCCTCCCACGTCATTTTTGATCCAGTTCCAGAACTTCCTCTTCACTCTTTCAGCCCTCCTGTCTCCTGAAATACTGTGTTATAACACACGCTGCTTTTACTACAGCTAAAACAAGGTGCACCAAAAACACACCCTGAAATCCCTGCCAATTCCCACAAACTCCCTGTTTACGGCACTTTCCGCATCCTGCCAGTGATAGCAGGATGCCGTCACAATACTGTCAGGCAGGGAATCCGATCCTCTGGTTCAGGAAAAGTAATTCTATAGTGTTACCGACAGCGGAACTGTCACCTTCCGCCACCGCCGCTGTCCTGATACTGGACACGGCATTTGTTATCTGTGGCAGAACAATTGTCCGCTTAAAGTAGTCAACGTGTGCTTTAAAACACACCCTCCAATTCCCGCAATCCCCAAAGAATCCCCAATTTACGGCATTCCTGCGGCTGTCCGGCTTCAGGACGCACCGGGTGGTTTCAGCGCCTCTAAAATCACCGTACCTTACCTGCTGGTATTCTTAAGTGTGTTTTAAAGCACACTTACCAGCCTGCCGGTTTCCCGGAAACGCCCTGTTTACGGCGTTCCTGCGGGCATCCGCCATACAACGAAGTGCAGTATCTGAACCAGTAGTATAACTGGTGATGCAACCGTCCTGTAGTTGCACTGTGCTTAAAAACACATATAGAATATAAAAATCCATTGTATCATTCTGCCTGAAATATCCCTGTGGTTTAAGTCTCCGGGGAATCCCCCTGCTCCCCCGGAATCCTCCCGAAAAGTCCCACATCCTTTAATCGGCATAAGTTCCCGTTGGTGAGAAAAAATTCACCACCCTCCTCCACGGGTATCAAATCCATACTTTCCAGCCGCCGTATATCATTCGGACACATGAATCCATTCTGAATGCCGATGGAATAGCCTTTCATCCTGCTTTCATAATCGCCACGGAGCAGGCCGTCCACGTTCATTTTCACAAAATATTCTTTCTTCTCCTGCGGAAGGAACAATGCTTTCTGTATGGACTGCTCCCACCGGATCACCCAGGGGTCTAAGGTATATTTCACGAATTCCAAAGACTGCTGCTCGATGTTGCTAAAGCTGCTCTTGTCAAGGTCGCCCACCATGTGCGGCGGGATGCGGTACAGCCTTGCGATCTCGTCTATCTGGAACTTCCTCGTTTCCAGGAACTGTGCCTCCTCCGGGGGAATCCCGATCTGCTGGTACTTTAGGCCTTCTTCCAAAACTGCCACCTTCCCGGCATTCCTGGAGCCGCCATAAACAGCGTGCCAGCTCTCCCTTACCCTTGCCGGGTCCTTCAATACCCCCGGATGCTCCAGCACCCCGCCCGGCGTGGCCCCGTTCTCGAAAAAGGACGCGCCGTATTCCTCGCAGGCCAGCGTCATGCCCACGGCGTTCTTTGCCATAGCGATGGGCGAATACCCCACCAGCCCGTCAAAGCCAAGACCGGGGATATGCAGCACATCCTCCGGCTTAAGGCGTACCCTGCCATACTCGGAAAAGTTGGGGTTCTCATCGGTGTTCCGGGTATAGGTGTAGAAAAGCCGCCCATGCCCGTCACGGTCAACCTCCATCTTGTCCGGGAGCAGTGGATATAAAGATAACACCCTGCCGCTCCCGTCCCGGATGACCTGCGCGTAGGCATTGCCCCATATCAATAAATGGCTCATCAGCGTCTCCCGGAACACGAAGGAAGTCATCTCCGGGTTCGGCTCGTCATGGAGTAAATAATAAAGGGGATGGTCATACACACGCTCTTTTCCCGTCTCCGTATAGCGGTACACATGGATTGGCAAGGACGCCACCGCCTCCGCCAGTATCCGCACACAGGAATAGACCGCCGTGGTCTGCATGGCGGTACGCTCATTCACATTCTTTCCGCTGGTGCTTCTCCCAAAGAAAAAGGAATAGGCCGAACCGCCGTAGCTGTCCTTTGGCTTATCCCTCGCACCCCTTGTTCCAAAAATAGATGGCAGTTTCATAGGCACCTCCCTCTGTCTGTCAGATCGTCAGAATCCCTCTTTCATCGTACACGCTGCCCGTGCTGATGCCGCTGTTCCGTATCGCCCGGTCTAATCCCATGATCGTGGCCACAGCGCCGTCAATCTTCTCCGTGGACTTCTCCTTGTCCGGCTTGATGTTCCCCGCCGGGTCCGTGCGGACGAAGATGTTATCCATCATCCACCGCAGGACGGGATGCCCGCCATGTGCGATGTTCTTCTCCAGCACCAGCTCCATCAGCCGCTTGGTGGGCGGCGACATATCCTTAAAACCCTGCCCGAAGGGAACCACGGTAAATCCCAACCCCTCCAGATTCTGCACCATCTGTACCGCGCCCCACCTGTCGAATGCGATCTCTTTGATATGAAATTTCTTTCCGAGACCATCAATGAAATTCTCTATGAATCCGTAATGGATCACGTTCCCTTCCGTGGTCTGCAAAAATCCCTGCCTCTCCCACACGTCATAAGGCACATGGTCACGCCTCACACGCAGGCGCATATTTTCTTCCGGTATCCAGAAGTACGGAAGTAAAATATATTTCTCCGTGTCATTTCTCGGAGGGAATACCAGGACAAAAGCGGTGATGTCAATGGAGCTTGACAGGTCAAGCCCGCCGTAACACTCCCGCCCCAGCACTTCCCGCTCATCCACGGGGAAGGCGCAGGCATCCCACTTCTCCATCTGCATCCATCTGGTAGACTGCTTCACCCACTGGTTCAGGCGCAACTGCCGGAATATATTTTCCTCTGCCGGATTGTCCTTTGCGCTCAGATAGGCATTCCGCACTTTCTCAATGTCAATGGTATGCCCCAGCGAGGGATTAGCTTTCCGCCACACATCCTCCGATGACCAGTCCGCATCATCGGATGCGCCATAGATCACCGGGTAGAATGTAGGGTCTATCTTCCGCCCCTGCAGGATGTCCTCCGCCTTCTGGTGCTGCTCAAAACATACGGAATGTCTGTCCGTTCCGGCTGTGGTGATCAGGAAGAATAAAGGCTGCGTCCTGGCATCGCCGGAGCCTTTGGTCATGACATCGAACAGCTCCCGGTTCGGCTGGCTGTGCAACTCATCAAATATGACTGCGTGGACGTTCAGTCCATGCTTCGTATATGCCTCCGCCGAAAGCACCTGATAGAAACTATTGGTGGGTTTATACACCAGCCGCTTCACGGACATGACAGGCTTGATGCGCTTTTTCAGCGCCGGGCACTGCTCCACCATATCCACCGCCACGTCAAAGACGATGGATGCCTGCTGGCGGTCAGAGGCACAGCCGTAGACCTCCGCGCCCCACTCATTATCGCCGCAGGTCATGTACAGAGCCACGCCCGCCGCCAGTTCCGATTTCCCGTTTTTCTTCGGAATCTCCACATAGGCAGTGTTGTACTGCCTGTAACCATTCTCCTTCACCGTGCCGAACACATCCCGGATGATGGCCTCCTGCCACGGGAGCAGGTCAAAGGGTTGCCCCCGCCACTTCCCCTTGGTATGTTTCAGGCAGTTAATGAAATCCACGGTACGCTTTGCCTTTTCCTCGTCAAACACTATCCCCCGCCTCCCTTAAAGAGCAAAAGCTCCATCGTATCACTCTCTTTGTCCTCGCCGTTATCCGCCACGATGCGGCTCCGGGAGGAAGGGGTAAGGCCGAACTGCTCGCAGAAACGGTTCATGATCTTAAGGTAGGTCTGGGCGATGGATACCTGCGGCACCTGCTGCCAGTAGCCGGAAGGGGTCTTCACGATGGTGCCGTGCTGGGTGATGAATTCCTCGGCTTCCTTCCACCGTGCGTATGCCTGGCAGTATCCTGCGAATGCCGCCATGTCTATTTCCGTAAGGATGCCCAGCTTTTCCATCTGCCCCGCCATCCGCTTCCATTCTTTCTTTGCCTCGCCCTCCAGCCATGCCGGACAGCGGGGCGCTTTTTTCTCCGGCTTCGGCTCGCCCGTGTTAAGGCTGCGCTTGCCGGGGTTGCCCTCCAGCGCCTTTACCGCCGTGGGCTTGGGTTTCCTTCCGCTCTGCACTTTTGCCGCCTCCTTCCCTTAAATTTCCGCAGCAGAAAAGGGCTCCCGGAGGAACCCTTTCCCGCTGCTATGTATTTATCATTTATTCCTGTGCCGGAAGCGCGTCCGCCGCTGCCCTTGCCGCTGTCAGTGCGTTCTCTTCATAAAAATATGGGTCTGTGCTTTTGGAAACCTCCATGCCCTTTTTGTCATGGACGCTGAATCCAAACCCAAGCGCCTCATCATCCCATGCCGTACTCAGTTCATATCCGTTGTAAATTTCCTTCATCGTGTTTTTCCCTCCTTAGTTGTATTCCATGATCAGGATCGCCAGAGCCGCTTTTGTCGCGTCATCCTCCGGCTCGCGGTCCCATCCCCTGTCGTAGCAGCAGGTGGTCTTCCCGTCTATCTTTATGGCCAGTTTGGAAATCCTCCCGCCGTCAATCCCGAAAACGCTCCCTTCCTCAAAATGCTTTACCGTATAGCTGCAGGCTGTCATCCTTCCGTCCTGCGGTATCCCGATTACCCCTTTTCTTACCATCCTTTTTCCCTCCGTTTTCCTTTTGTTAGACACATGTTACCTCTGAACGAAGGTATTATCCACTCAATTCAGAGGCATAAATGTACCAGAGATAACAGCCGGGAATTGTGTACATTATGGCGCGGCTAGATCTCCACGCCATCCTCCTTGAGCATCTGCCTGCATTCCTCCAGCAGCGCTTTCCAGTCCGGCCTGATGTTTTTGGGGAAATGGTAGATGTAGGAATATTCCCTGCTCAGCCTCGCCCATTCAAAGATATAATCCGGATTGATCCGCTTCCCTGTCTCCTCATGCATCTCCTGTTCCAGACGGTATCTGTCCCACCACATCTGTTCCCGTTCAAACTCCGCTTTTTCCACCGGCTCCACAAGGCGGTACCTCTTTTCAAACTTTCCATCCTCATCCACAAGTTCGCCTTTCACCCATTCGTAGCCGTTCCCTACACCGCAGAATAAAAAGTTTAAGCAGTGCTTTCTTGTCGGGAATATTGACGGGTAAAAATCCGCCATGAACTGTAATGTATCCTCTGCCCTCATCCTGTTTTCCTCCCTTATTTCAAAAAGTTGGCTGTTGCAACCCTGATCTCATGCTGCTTTCCCCAAATGTGGTTCAGTATCATGTAGTTTGATGCGTCCAGCCGGTTCTTTGCCCAGACCTTGACGGTCTTCATTTCCTTTGTTCCCTTCGGTGTGTAGTCGATCTCGAAAAGTGTCGCCCCTTCAAATTTCCTGTTCAGCATCCTGTTTCCCTCCGTTTTCCTTTTGTCAGACACATGTTACCTCTGGATGCAGGTATTATCCACTCAATTCAGAGGCATAAATGTGACAAAGATAATGGCAGGAAATTGTGTACATTACAGTGGGCGGCATCCCTTCCCTGAAAGCCGCCCCGCCGTGTCATTCCTTGCCCGTAAGGATGAAATCCCAGTATTCCTCCCGGTTTTCCTCGATAAAAAGGACCAGTTCATAAAAGCCCCTGTCAAATGCCGCCCGCTGCACCGCGGCCATGTCGCACATATTTGCTACGCTGCTATTCCGGACTGCAAATATCTGATCTTTGATTTTCTCTGTCAGCATCACTTTCCCTCCCGAAAATTTATGGCGGATTACGAGAACTCCACCATATGTAAGGTCTTGCACACGCACCTGTATTCGCCGTGCCTTAACGCCTGCTTACTGCTGTGCCGCACTTTCCTGTTCAGGTACTTCTTGTTCAGGGAAATGCCCCGGCGCAGCTCTCCCCTCATGCTGTAGGAGCCATTTCCCCGCTGCCAGCAGTTGCGCTTCTGGTGTGCATTTCCCGGTGATTTTTGCTGCATCGCCATATCAATCCGCCTCCTTCCATAATTCCCGTTTATTCCAGATAGTCGGTAAAGGTGATCTCCCGTTCCGCCACCTCGCGCATCAGCCCCTCTGCCCTGCGGCATTCCTCTGCAAGCGCGCCGACCAGCCGCGCCGTCATCCACCTGTCCTTCCTTTCACGGACGGCGGCCTCAACCCGGAGCGCCACCTTTTTCCCGCCTTTGAGGGCATCCCTGAGACCGGCACACTGGACGCACCTTATATCCAGCAGGTGTTCCCTGCCCTCCCAATCGATCTTCGCAGGCACGCCCTCCATCGTCCGGTACCCGTGTTTCTCCATGAGGGCCTTTACCTGCCGCTCTGCTTCCGCCCATTCCATCCCGTTATCCTGCCTCCCTTTCCGCATCCTCAACCCTCCGGCATTCATCCTCCCGGAATATTACCGCAAGGCTGCTTCCGTTCTGCCAGTCAACGTGGATACTGCCGGAATCGTCAATGCCCGTCACCACACCACGCAGTCCGGGCGGCATCTCCCTGTAGGGGTCATCCATCTTTACCAGCTCCACCCTGCACCCCGGCGGGTATTCCGCCCGCAGGGCTTCCAGTTCCTCTTTTTTTATATAAATACCCATTCCGCATATCTCCTTCCGTAGATTCCGGCAGGGAGGGAAGCGCTGCCTCCCCGCCCCTGCTGTTTCTTACTGTTCTGTGTCAAAACTCTGGTTGACCTGCCCGATCAGCGCCGCATCCGCCAGAGCCTCTGCCATGTCCGTCCCCGGCTCCCCCGCCGTTTCCTCCGCAGGTGACTGTTCCTGCTGCTTTGCCGCCTCCCGCTCGTTCCGGCGGGCTTCCTGCCATCTCTGCTTATTTTCCTCGGTGCGGAAAGCGGAATGCCCTTTCAGCTTCTTCATCAGAAGGTCCCGTATCTCTTTCCCCTCCGCGCCGCCGAAGCCCAGCCGCAGGAGCCATATCCTCATGTAGTATTTTTCATTTTCCTCGATGGTCTCTTTGGGGCTGATGCGTTTCTGCTCCTTTGCCTGCCGCACCATCGCCGCCGTAAGGTGCGTGAATGCTTTTATCATGTCCGGGTCATCCGCCGTGGGAAGGGTGAAGATGATCTTCCCGTCCTGAAAGCCGATGCCCCTGCACCCTTCCGCATGGCTCTGGAATGTCTGCAGGAAAGTTTCCGCATCGGGAATCTCCGTGCTGCCAAGCGCCTCCGCCAGTTCTGCGGGAATTCGGAAAACCTCTTCCGCAAAAGCGCGGTTTATGAGGTACTGCTTGCTGTGTGTCAGGAAAATCAGGTTCTTAAGCCCCTCCGCCGTCATGCCTTCCATCGGCAGGCTGACCGTTGTTTCATCCGCTTCCGGCTCCGGGCTCCCGATGAATCCCTGCTCCAAAAGCCCTGCCGTCACCAGCTCCGCCGTTTTTTCATCTTCCGTCACCACCGCACCTTTTTTGTCGATGGTGCAGTCCCCGATCTGGTAGGCGCAGGTCGGAACCCCAAGGTACTTTGCAGGCTGCCCTAAAATCCCGCTGACCGCCTTTACTACATCTTTCCTGTTTGCTGCGTTTGTTTCAATCCTCATCCTTTTTCCTCCGTTTTTAAGCCCTCCGGCTTTGTTTTCCCTTTCGGTACTACATTAATCACTCTGAACGGGGATAAAAGCAACATAAATGTCGGAATAAATGTCACAATAAAAATTCCGGGAACTGTGCATAGTACACAATGCCGCAAAGCACGAAATATACGTTCGGCAGGGCGCAGCCGTTCCCCCACATACGGTACTCTGCGGAATCGGAATGGGGGTCTTTCAGCCATTTCCGAATCTGGCTGTCGGACTTGGGCTTGCTGGATGTTCCCATTATCTTACGGTGGGTCTCGAACACCTCCCGCCAGAATGCCATTTCTTCTTCCGTAGGATTCTCTGTGCCGAGGCCGTCACACCACCAGTCCGGGAACCCCTGCAGCCTAGCGCATTCCGTGGGTGTGAGCCTGCGGACGATATAGTCCGGCTCTATGATATGGTAGTCGCCGCTGAACGCCTCCTGGTTCCCAAGCCACTGCTTGGAGTCCATGCTCGCGGAGATCGTGCCAAATACGTCTTTGCCGGATGCCGTCCGCACGTCATTAATGACGGGAGGGTCCTTATAATCCGTAGCCACCAGCGTGTTTGCCAGTTCCTTTTCCGCCCGCATGAAATAGGAATTCTTGCTCGTGCAGTAGGTGGGGTATGCCACCGCATGGCGGTCTGCCCCGGTCAGGCTGAAACACACATCCTCATTCACGCCGCTGCCCTGCGGCCCATTCCTGTCATCCCGCCCGATCATGGAGCCCTGCACCGCCACCACTGCAATCCCTCCCTGATTCGCGGATGGATTATTACAGTTACAGTCCAGAGTCCGTGCGGTCTGCGCCTCATAGAATCCGCTGTGCGGGTTATCGGATTTCATGGCGTTGCTCTCTTTGGAGCAGATGCCGAATGCCTGTACCACAAGCTCATTGCAGCGGCTCTCCCCTATATCGAAAGTATTCAGCGTGTTTGCCACTTCCCTATTTTCCCATGTGGGCGCTTCCTCCGCAGAGTGCGGGCGCGTCCCCTTGCAGAAAGGCACGAACACAGTCTGGTCATTGTTACAGGAAAGGGTGGCTGATTTATTATCCTGAACCAGCGCCCCCTTCCCTCCATTTCCACCTCCGGCACGGATTTTCAGCGTCTTGGGTGTCGCCGCATCCATGACGAGCGGCACGTTCCCGCCGCCGGTCCCCATCCGGGAAGTCAGCGTCTGCACCATGTTGTCCTCCGACACTTTCACCCTGCTGTCCGTGGGATGGTTCTCCAGCGCCACTGCCGCCGGAACCGTACCGGCACGGAGCGTGGGCGAGGTTTCTTCTTCATACCCGATTCCCCGGCTGTCCGCCGAATGCTCCGTGCAGAATCCCGCCGCCTCCATCACGCACGGCGGGTGACCGTGGCTCTGCGCCCGTAAAGTACACGCCATTTCACTGTCTACGGAAATATACTGGCCGCCCTGGTCGTTTAAACAGATGCCGCCTGCCGCTCCAATGCACGGCGCAGCACCTCCGGCAGCTCTTTGCCACGCACGGAAGCCCTCCGCAGAATACCCTGACACGCCCTCGGACTCAAATAATATCTTTCCGGCACACCCGCCTGCAAAATCTGAGACAAGGTAGATGCGTTTTCTACGCTGGGGGACGCCCCACAGGCAGGCATCGACCACCCGCCATGCGAGGGAAAACCCGTCTGCCATGATGCATCCGGCATTCGCCCATTTTCCCTTTGGAGGTCCAGGTACAAAAATGTTCCCGTCTTTAACGGAGCAGACCGCGTTAAGGACTGCCCTGAAATCCTCCCCTTTGTTTGAGGAGAATGCCCCCGGCACGTTCTCCCATACGATAAATCTTGGGTATCTCCCATCTGTCGCACACCTCATTTCCTTTATGATCCTGATTGCCTGAAA
>NZ_CALPDH010000053.1:0-21902 GCF_943193215.1 Acetatifactor aquisgranensis
CACTGCGCAGTCAATTGGATAAAGGTTGGAAAAATAATTCGTCATTTGCGTCTCCCTCAATTCGCCGTCCGACAGTTGGAGAGCTGCATGGTTGTTTCATCAGAACATACCATACTCATTGTGATGCCATTCTCCTGTTCCGTCATGCCGACAGACTGGTATACACCCACTTTTTGAATATGGGGGTCTTCTTTCAGCAAAGAGATATTCTCCTGTGAAAGGTTTTGGAAAATTCCCTGATATGCAGTTGATGCCGCATATTCATTTGTAATGTTATATGCATAAGAAGAAACAAACGCCATAATGGCTGCCGCCATAAAGATAATGATCCCAATCAGACGATTCCTGAAACGGTTCTGTCCAATACGGGCATTTGATAACCTACGGGTAACAGCGCTGGTATCATTTTCAAAAGGCCATGTCATGGTACGCCACCTCCTTCTATTATCGCAAAGCTTCCATCATGGATGACTTGCTTTGCTGCTTTAAGGCCCCTGTTGTAATCAGCACACTACATAAAATAATAACCGCACAATTCAAGATTGTAATACCAAATGGAAATTGATAATTCAAATAGCTCATCAGGCTGTTTTTCAAAAATGAGCAAAGAACATATCCAATCCCTCCGCCAATGATCACAGATAATACAAGTCCCATGCCGACTACGATCAGTCCCTCTTTATGAACCATCACGGATAATTGTTTTTGGGACATTCCCACGGAACGCATGAGGGAAAATTCCCTGCGCCTTACGATAATTCCCGTCAAAGTTGTATTCAACAGATTCATCACGGAAAAACAGCCAATCAAAACAATGGCTATTGCAAGGGCGAACTGTGTCCCCTGCAGGAAGTTTTCATTCTGGGCAATGGCAGCAGAAAGGGAATCCACACTCAGCCGCGGGTTATCGGATACAATCTGGTCTATTTCGTTTTCTGCCTGCTGTTCCAAAGAATCCTCTACACGGATCACATACTGATATGTCAGATTGCTGTGTGCGATTTTCTGCATGGAATCAACCGGCAATAACAGCATATCTATTTTATCGCCATGATTTCCAATCTTACTTTCGTCAAGGACTGCCGCAATCTCAAATTCCAGGTTCTCCGTATGCTGCCCATCAAAAATCTTCAGCATTACAGAGGAGCCGACTTTTGGATAAATGCCAAAATACTTCTCAAAGTCATTCGGCCTGCCAATCACCATCTGATCCTCAGATGCCATTTGCCCATAATCTGACAGGTTTCCATTTAAGAGACAGCTTTGCAGCAAATCCATATCTGCTTTCTCAAATCCCACGATTTCAGCATCTGATTCCAGGGCCTGCAGGTCATAGGAAACCGGGAGATGCCAATCGTCTATGATCTTTTGCACACCTGATAATTGCGAGAGTTCTTTTTCCACTTCCTCCGTAAAAGGGCTTGATCCCTGCAAAATCTCCAAAGGATTTTCCATCAGCTCCTGATTCGAGATCTTTAAAACGAACTGTCCTCTTGCAAATCCGGATAAAGACATATCTTCTGCATTGATCGAAGAAAGGACAGAGGATAAGCCTAACAGCAGGACGCCAGTCAGGACAAGGGAGGCGGCTGTCAGTATATTCTTTTTCTTATAACGCAAAACCTGGTTGACTGCCAAAGACCCCGGCGTCAGCCTGTGCTGCCTATGTTTACCTTTCGGCCCCTTATTTTGTTCATAGCGGGAAGCCTCTATGGGTGAAACGGCGGCGGCTATCTTAGCAGGCTTTTTGATGGACAGGCGCACAGTGGCATAGGTTAACGCAACAACAACCGGGCATATCCATAGCACATTCCATAACCCAAATCCATGCGGAATTAAAAGATAAGCCACTGCAATTCCCGCAATCAGTCCCATCGGAATTGCAGGTAACATCAGCAAAGTCCCCTCCCTGAGAACAAGCCTTTGAATCTGTTTTGCTGTCATACCTATTGTGCGGAGCTGTCCATATTGTTTAATGGAATTGATAATGGAAATATAAAAAATGTTGTATATAACCAAAACACCAGCGATCACGATCACAACCAGCCCGGCAACAGCCGCCAGAACCATCAATGCCGAAGGCTGGCTAAGGTTCAGATACGCTTCATTATAAGAAGGAGCCGTTTTACAGCCTGCATCAGCCGCTATCTGCGATATTAAGCTTTTTACATCCCCAGAGCCTGCATCTAAATTTACACGGAGCATGACTGCCGGAGAAAAGCGATCCCATCCATCCATTTCTGAGAAGTATTCTTCAGAAACCATAGCCGCATATAAGGAACGGTCAGTGCCTTTCGCCCCTGTTTTTAAGTATCCTGTTATAAGAAAGGATTTTTCCTGACCGTTGTTTGGGTCTGGCAGTCGGATGGTATCTCCAATTTTAGCATTTATCTTCTGCCGGATTAAATATTCCTGTTCAATCAGGATCTCATTCGCTTTCTCCGGCATTTTCCCCTGGTCAACAGACAGCCCATTTAATGTAAGTGCATCCTTGTTGCAATACGAAATATTAAGGCGGTCATTTCCGGATTTCACGCTGCCAATGGACGCTGTGAATCCGCATAGATCCACCCGCACATCATCACTCAATTTCTGGTATTGTTCTTTTTCTATGCCGGAAATAAGCGCATGATAAGACCCCGTTATGTTATTGCCTCCCTTTTGGTTCACTGTAATAATCCCAGAAACCAGGAGCAATACGGATGCCATCAAAAATGTTGCCAACGAAATTGCAGTAACCGTAAAAATTTTCTTCAAACGCTCTTTCTTTAATTGAGCAGACGCTAATTTTTTAATAACAGCGCCGGTGTCATTCTCAAAAGGCCATGTCATATCTTGCCACCTCCTAATTGCGATTTTGGCATTTTTTCCACGATCCTGCCGTCCTCAATCCTTACGATCCGGTCGGCAAGCCGGGCAATCTCGTTATTGTGGGTAATCATGACAATGGTCTGGTTGAACTCCATGCTGGTACGCTTTAAAAGCCCCAGCACATCGGCGCTGGTCTTGGAATCCAGATTTCCGGTGGGCTCATCGGCCAGGATGATGGCCGGTTTGGTGATCAGGGCGCGGGCAATGGCGACACGCTGCTGCTGTCCGCCGGAAAGGTTATTCGGCATATTCTGCAGTTTATCTTGAAGTGCCAGCATCCCCACGATCTCATCCATGAACTTCTTGTCTGCTGTATCTCCGTCCAGCTCCACAGGCAGGACAATGTTCTCATAGACATTCAGGATCGGGACAAGGTTATAGTTCTGGAAGATGAAGCCGATGTTGCGGCGGCGGAAGATGGTCAGCTCCTCGTCATTCTTTTTAGCCAGCTCATCCCCGCGGACAATAACATTGCCGGAGGTAGGCGTATCCAGCCCGCCCATCATGTTGAGCAGGGTGGATTTCCCGCTGCCGGAGGTTCCAACGATTGCCACAAACTCCCCCTGTTCCACAGAGAGGCTGACGCCGTCCAGGGCGCGGGTAATGTTGGGCTCACTGCCATAATACTTTCTCAGATCGATTGTTTGTAATACATTCATAAATCAAATGCTCCCTTCAAGGCTTTCTGCCTGTTGATTAAAGAACAAAGTTCTAAGAACCTTGTTCTTCGGACATTATAAAATCCAAATGTCACAGAAATGTCCGAAGCGGCATAAAAAATGCGGCTGAAATGTTACAAGACTCGGACATTTCAAAAAATTATCTTGTAGGGAGCATAATGGAAAATTCCGAACCCTTGCCCGGCTCTGAAACCACTTTGATATAACCGCCCTGTCTCGTTACGATCTCGCGGGTCAGATACAGGCCGATGCCCACGCCCTGCTGTTCGTGCACTTCTTCCTCACGATAGAAGCGCCGGAAAATAGCGGCCTGATTGCTCTCCGGGATACCCTTGCCGGTATCGGACACGCTCAGTTTTACATACATTTCCCATCGTTCTACCGAAATTCGGATGGTTCCTCCGGCCGGGGTATATTTCACTGCATTGTCCAGCAGGTTGAACACGGCTTCCGCCGTCCACTTGCTGTCATGGGAAAGGCGAAGCTCCTCCGGACAGTCCACCGTTACGGATATATTCTTTTTCTCCGCCGCATATACGATGCCGCTTAAGGCCACCGCCAGCGTATCGATCAGCAGGGCGTCTTTCTTTTCCAGCCGAATCGCCCCGGTTTCCAGCCGGGAAGTTTTCACAAGCGCCTGAAAAAGAAACTCCAGCTTGTCCGTCTGATTCCGGATGCCTTTCAGGAACTCCCGCTGTTCTTCTTCTGTGACCGGCTTTGAAAGCAGCGTATCCGTCACCATTTTCAGATTTGCCACCGGTGTTTTCACCTGATGGGAGACATCCGACACCAGCCTCTGCAGCTCCTGCCGTTCCGCATCCACCTTCCGCCGGTTCTCCTGCATGATCCCATACAGCCGGGTCAGACGGTGGCTGATACGGGCAAAGAGCGTTTCACTGTCCCCAGCGCGCACAGGCTCTCCGCTTCCGCTGATCATCTGATCCATTGCCCGGCACAGCTCCCGGGTAAATACGGAAAGCCGTTTGCCAAAGGCAATCGACAGAAGGAACATCCACGCAAAGGCGCAGAGCATCAGGAGCATGCCACAGGCCAGTATCCACATCTGGCCTGTCACCGCGAAGAAAACCGCGCAGATGGCCAGCATGGAAACCGCCATACCGCCGCTGACCAGCAGGAATATCCTTTTTACAGAGATCCGCCCCAGATTCATTTCCTCTCGCCTCCCATCCACTGATACCCAATCCCGTAAATCGTTTTGATGTAAGCGTCGCCATCAGCCTCAATCTTGCCCCGTATACGGCTGATGGAGGTGGTCAGGGTGTGTTCGTCCACATAGTTTTCCTCCGCATCCCACAGCCGTTCCAGAAGCCGCTGCCTGGTAAGGATCTGTTTGGGGTTTTTGCAGAACAGGTGCAGCATCTTATACTCCATGGCGGAAAGGGTAATGGTCTTTCCGTTCAGCGCGGCGGACTGCTCCGAGAAGTCCAAGAACAGCCTGCCGTCATCATAGAAATCCTTTGTAAACCCCCGGTGTTCCAGCATAGCGAACATGGCCCGTATCTTCCGCAGCAGCGCCCCGACGGAAAAGGGCTTGGTGATATAATCCACCGCACCGACTTCATATCCCCGGATCTGGTCGCTCTCCTGGTCGTTGGCCGTCAGGAAGATCACCAGCGTGTCCGGGTTCTCCGGCTTTATGAGCCTGCACAGGTCATAGCCGCTGCCGTCCGGCAGGTTGATGTCCAGAAGCACCAGGTCATATTCCGCCTGCGTCAATAACGCGGCGGCTGTGCCTGCATTCAGAGCTGATACGGTATCATAACCCTCGGAAATCAGGTTGTACGTCAGCGTTTTATTTAAAAGGTCGTCATCCTCTACCAGCAAGATCTTTTTCATATCCATACTCCTTTAGATTTTATCAGGAATTGTCTGGAAATAACTTTGCGAAATTCTATTGAAAAACAAAAATTTCTTCAATCGGTGCTTCTACAGCTCTGGAAATATCAACTGCCAGCTTTAATGACGGATTATACTGCGCTTTTTCCAGACGCATAATTGTTTCCCGGCGCACACCTACTTTTTCCGCCAGCTGCTCCTGTGTCAGGTCTTTCATTTGCCGGTACTTTTTTAATCTGCATTCAAATTCTGCCATATCCTATTCCCCGCCTTCCTCTGCCTGGTCGTCATGGTCATACCGGTACAGCAAGTATTCCGAGAGGAAAATCCCCAGGCCCAATGCAAGGGAAAGGCTAATAATCGCAGCAATCAGGGTGTACTCGAGGTTTCCAAAAAGTTTCCCCTGACAGAGAATGATCAGTGCGGCATACATAACCCCAAAAGTGATCCTATACGCTTTCAGCTTAGCGCGGACAATGTTCTCACGGAAACGCTCATCCATAAATGTTCCTGACATCTTTCCTTCATAGTAAAAACCAAAAAAACCGAAGAACAGGAAAAACGCAAAGGGAAAAACCGTACCATCCACAGGATATGTCCAGAAACCGGCAAACCCCAAAAATCCCAATACCCCCAAACACCCCAGCTTTGGATTTATTTTACGGGTGACATCTGTTTCTTTCGCCTGCCTCCGCTTTTTCCCTCCATGGATAAAAAGCATGACAAACAGTGCGGCAAGATAAACACAGACAAGAAAAATCGAAACAATCATCGGCAAATCCTTTATGTCAAATACATAATCCTTAAAATCCATGGGGACTACCAGACGGGAATCATTATAAGCTACCGCATACCATGACGAAAGAAGCACGCTCAACACACAAAGTATCCCACAGCCAATCCAAATTTTCTTTTTACTTGTTTTCATTGTAATCCTCCTATTTTTTGTGATGTTTTTGTCTCTTTATATGACAAATATATCACTTGCCTTTCTTTCTGTCAATAGGAAAGAGAGAAATATATCCGGCCTGGCGCTCTCTGCCTGCCCCACGCTCCTGGAACCTGTCATAATCGGATGGACAGGGTTCCTTCACCCTTCTGAATTTTATACTGCTTAACGATTTCACCTGCCGTGAAACCAGACTGCATAACGCTGACTGGTTCAATCGCATGATTACATTAGGCAGTATTCAGCGTTATGCAGTATATATTCCCCTCTTGACAACCGCTATGTGTTGTATTATACTGTACTTATTAAAACAATACAGTTAGGGACAGAAAGGCGGTGGGACTTTGGAAATTGTCGTGAGCAACAAAACAAGTCGCCCTCTGTATGAGCAAATTTCAACACAAATTAAATCGCAGATTATGAATGGCGAACTGAAAGCCGGAGAAGCGCTTCCCTCTATCCGTTCTCTTGCAAAATCCTTACAGATTAGTGTCTTGACGGTACAAAAGGCATACGACCTTCTTCAAACAGACGGTTTTATAGAAACGACAGCCGGAAAAGGCTGCTATGTATCAGTGCAAAACCAGGATTTTTATCTGGAAGAACAGCAGAAAAAAATAGAGGAACGATTTAATGAGGCTATTGAGATAGCCCGCACAAGCGGAATACCGCTTAATAAATTACTCAATTTATTGACACTATTGTATGAGGAGGATTGACAATGAACAATGCTTTGATTATTTCAGGTCTTACCAAAACATATAAAGATTTTGTTTTGGACAATGTTTCCTTCAGCGTCCCAAGCGGCTCTATCGTCGGGCTGATCGGAGAAAATGGCGCAGGGAAAAGCACGACAATCAATGCGGTTTTGGGGCTTATCCAAAAAGAAGACGGTTATGTTTCGGTATTTGGAAAAGATGGACTGGACAATGAAACAAAAGAACAGATTGGAGCAGTATTTGACGGAAGCAACTACCCGGAAATTCTTTCTCCCAGGAAAATCAACCGGATAATGAAAAATATCTATGGCTCATGGGACGAGCAGGCCTATTTCCGGCTGCTGAAACAATTTTCTTTGCCCCTTGATAAGCAGATCAAACAGTTTTCCAAGGGGATGAAAATGAAGCTGGCTATCTCCGTTGCCCTTTCACACCATTCTAAGCTGCTGATTCTGGACGAAGCAACCAGCGGGCTCGACCCTGTTATCAGGGACGATATTCTGGATATGCTTTTGGACTTTGTGCAGGACGAAGAACACTCCATACTGGTATCTTCCCACATTACCAGCGATTTAGAAAAAATTGCCGATTACATTGTTTTTATCCATGAGGGAAAAGTTGTTTTTTCCAAACCGAAAGATGAACTGATTGAGCAATATGGCGTTATAAAATGCGGAGCGGCGCAATTTGACGCATTGGATAAATCGGATATTATCACATACAGAAAAATGGATTACGAATGGCAGATTTTGGTTTCTGAACGGGATAAAATGCAGAAAAAATATCCGAAAGCATTGATTGTACCGGCCACGATTGATGAAATTATGCTTCTCTATGTAAAGGGGGAAAGATGATGAAAGGCGTTTTACTAAAAGACTTCTATATTGCAAAGAGCAATATCCTTGTAACTGTCGTCAGCTTGATTGTTTTAGGTTTTGGATTATCTTTTCTGCTGGAAACAAGCGCACTTCTGATATTGGCCCCGGTAGCTTCCACAACAGCGGCTTTTATCAGTATCACAAGCGACGCAGGCTCAAAATGGAATAAAAACGTGATTGCCATGCCCGTGTCAAGAAATCAGATTATCAGCGAGAAATTTATCTTTTATATCCTGCTTGCGGCAGCCGGTCTGATGACAGCGCTTATTCCATGCATTGTGCTTATGTTCGCGGGAGCAGATATAACCGTTCATTCTTTGTGCTTATATGCTGCTATCGGTATGAGTGCTACTTTATTGGCGGGCGGCATCAGCTTACCATGTGCCTATTTGTTTGACCCGGAAAAATCCCAGGTTGTCTTCATGATGTCCTTTATGGCATCGACAGGTATTATTGTTGGGCTTGTGCTTCTCACAAATCTCTTTATTCCTGTAAAAAACAATATCCTGTTGGCTTTTAATATCGTTCTTGTCATTTCTGGTGTTTGTTTTTTCATCTCATACCGAATTGCGGCGGCGGTATATCAAAATCGGGATATCGTCTGATAACGCAGCAGCAAAACAGCAGATCCAGCCGAGCCAGATGGTTATATGACGGCAGAGCTGTCCATCCTTTATAAAAATGAGCATGCTGCACTCTCACACTGCAGATTTCCAAAGATGCTCCTGCCCTGCCTGTCTGGTGATGCCCGGCTGATATCTCAAAGCTGCCACCTTCTCTCCGGGAAGCCGAACCATGTTTTCAGGTCATCTGACCCCGATACTGCTAAGCCATCCCTCCATGGCATCCCTGGAAGTTCCCGCTTCAAACCGCCGGCCCTCTGCCCACTCCACGGTGTCAGGGCAGAGGGCATGGAGATTGGTGGCGCTGGAGCCAATCCCGCTGCTAGGAGAGGTACAGAACGAAACCTTTCCACATCTTTATATTCTCCTAATCTGCCTGACTGAAATCTAACCACTGTTCCCAAACCAATTTGTTTTTTATGACATCTCACCCCTCCATACTTACAACCCAAAATCCGAATTATAGTCACTCAATAATCAGCCCCCGAGTACACCCAGCTTCGTCAGGAACAGCCGGTCACGTTCGATAGTTTCTGTTTTCCAACGTGCTTTGCCTATATTTGTATTGACAGTCGTTTCCTGAATGGCATCGAACCAGTCAAACAGTTTTGCCACGGACATACCCTTCAACCAATCAAGGAGTGCTTTTTCTTTTTTGAAGGTTTCTGAACTGTCATGTGACGGATCCCCAGTGGGAACTGCCAGGGAGCTTTTTACGCGGTTCAGTTCCTTCTGAAAAAACACTTCATAGCCATATGCAACAAACTGGCAGAAAAATCGGCCTTCAAGCGATTCGGTTGTTTTGGATCTTGTTATGTGGGCATCATTATACTGTGATACTGGAAATACTTCTGAGATACAGAGATATCCTGTCCCAGATCCTTCATCAGAGAATAACAGGTATCCTCGGAAAGCCCTTCACGGTAAGGAAGCGTATGGCTAATCTGCCACTCCTCGATCCGCCGGATCGGCTTATCCGGGTTGGCCATCTAAAACCTTGCAATAGAGCCATCCGGGGATTTTTTGCCAAGCAGCTTACTGGATACATGCTCGTTATACCTTTTCTCCGGATTGTATCGCGTTGTTACTTCATAGATATAAATGTCTCCATTCGATTGCAGGCGCTCGACACGTTTTACCTTGGGATTACCGGACGCTTTTCTGGACATGGAATTACTCTTTTTTATTTAGTGCCTATATTTTACCATGAACACTAAACACAATCAATTGCTTTATATCCCAGAAATTCCTATTTTTCAATAAAACTCGTAGTTCTACCCATTCATTTTAGTATCTCTCTTTATCAGCAAACTGCCTGAAGACTGGAAAAATCGTTTCCAAATGCCCAAGGCGGCGTAATTTCTGGTAGTATGCCTAATTTTAGTATGCGAAGTATGAGAAGTATTTTTCGCTTTATTCTCATCGTTCTACATCTCCTTGTCTTTAAACTATCGTTTCATTTTTCTCCTATCACTCCAACAAAAGTTACAGCAAAAACAGCAGCCCTGGTTTCCAAAGCTGCTGCATCAATGCACCCAAATATGTCTGCTATACAACGGCTTTTTTCTTTTGCCGTTGTACGGCAGATTTACAATACGGATATTTTACACAATTAATAAATACTCTTTTTGTTTTTACGGCTTAATCCGTTCAAAATCAAAACTGCAAGAACCATACAAACTATCAGAATAACTAAGCTGGCTGCTTTGTTTCCGATTGTTGCTTCATAATATCCTGAAAGCTGGAACACCGCAGTAATCGGGTAAACAGTTTTCAAAGTTTCAGACATACTTGCAAACAGACCGGCAAAGGAATAGATTTCAGTAAATACCAAAGCAAGCCAATACCCTTTTTTTATACGGGCTACTAATGCCACAATCGGTGAAATAGCAAGAAATACGCCAATACCATTTACAAAATAGGTAAAAAGGAAGCCCCATACTGTCTGAATAGATAATGTTCCGAAATGCATTATAGCTTCAACCGCAAAAGTAATTACAAACAGCAGAAGATAAATCAAAATACTGAAAACCATTGCAACGATCATTTTAACAACAGTCAGTTTCGCTTCATCTACTGGCACAAGCCGCAGTGATTTCAGAGTATCTTCCTGTTCCTCCCGGCAAATCATATAGCTGCCTAACAATGCAATGACAGCCGGAAGCACAAAAAAGGTTGCCAAAGACTGTGCGGCAGTCATAAACCAGCCAGCCCCATCTATATATCGTGAACCCTTAAATACAAACTGCCCTTCTGCAAAGACGATAACAGCAATCATAACCACCGCAAAGACAGCAATCCAAACGATTTTAGAATGACGAAGTTTTCGGCGTTCAGCCCAAAGTAATTGTTTCATACTACCCACCTCACTTTCTTTTTCCTAAAGCAAATATAGCCAACGCCACTGAACCCGCACACCATATAGTAATACATATTAATGCCGCCGGAATATTAAGAGTTTGTGCCAAAACTACACCGGGAATATCACCCATGACAATGGCGCTCATACTGGATAGAGGATGCAGATACATATTAACCATAAGCAGAATAAAACCAAGGAACGTATAAACCAGCGTTACGCATACTGGAAATATATAACTTTTTCCAGCAGCCGCAACCGCCAAAAGCGGCATTACGGCGAATGCGGTTAATATAGCAATTTCCATACATTTTTTCAGCAAGTAACAAAAACTGCTCCATTCAAATGTTATATAACCGGGAAGCATACCAAAAATCACAGACAATCCGGCTGTGAGCAACATAAAACAAATGGAATAAGACAGCACAATAATAAATTTACCAAAAAAATATTCCGCCTTGCTAATTGGTATAATCCACAACTGTTTAAGCATATCATTTTGGTGTTCATCATACATAAGCATAGTGGAAAATACCCCCAATACGACAGGAAGTATAACCCAAGGCGTATAGCTGAACGCAGTCCATTTATAAAATTGTATTGTGTCTACGCCTGCTTCCCTGAACCCACTAAAATAAAAGATTGCAAGAAATGGCATGAGAAGAGCTGCCAGCAGCATTAACAGTATGAACTTTCTACGATGCAGTTTTAGAAATTCTGTCTGTATCAATTTAAGCAATGCCTTCTCCCCCTGTAATTTTTTTGAAATAGTCCTCCAATGTGTCATTACATAATTGTGAACTGATAACAGCCACATCCTGCACTACAAGAGCCTTATTGACAGCCGCCATATCCAATGACGTATTATAAATCCGCAGGGAATGGTCATCCTGTACGGAATAATCTGTAACTCCGAATTGCCTTTCCAAAACAAGAGAAGTTTTCGGAATATCAGAAACTTGCAGAAGTATATATTTACTGTTTTTTCTTTTCAGTGTTTCCATGCTGTTTTCTTCCAGTAAGACACCGTGGTCAATAATGCCAATATCATCAGCCAACAATGCAATCTCGGACAGGATATGGCTGGAAATGAGGATTGTTTTCCCTCGCTCGGTGCTCAAGTCTTTAATAAAATCCCTTACTTCTGCAATGCCGATAGGGTCAAGACCATTCGTAGGCTCGTCTAAAATCAACAGCTCCGGATCATGCAAAATAGCATTTGCAATACCAAGACGCTGCTTCATTCCAAGAGAATATTTGCTGAACAGCTTTTTATCCCGGTAAGGGAGTCCGACAATATCCAAAGCATTTTTTACAGCATTGGGGGCAGCAGTGCCACGCAGCTTCGCAAATATTTCAAGGTTTTCCGTACCCGTCAGGTTTGGGTAGAAGCCGGGTGTTTCAATAATAGCCCCAATCCGGGGATATACCCGTTTTTCCTTTCCTTTGATATTTTGTCCGAACACATCTATTTCCCCGGAAGTAACAGGGGTTAATCCCAAAATCATTTTCATTATTGTGGTTTTGCCAGCTCCATTACGCCCCAGCAGTCCGTATATCCGCCCTTTTTCTACATGGATATTAACAGCATTGACCGCTGTCTGCTCACCATATTTTTTTGTTAACCGCTTTGTTTCAATCACATAGCTGCACATAATATTTCCTCACTTTCTTAATTATCGTGGTCTTTCTAAATCACATAGTTATACAAGTTTCCGCTTGCTGAATAGTTGGTAAAAACTCTTCAAAATGTTTTCTTCTGTAAAGCAATTACAGAAACGATTGTCGAAATAATGCCTATAGCCAGTAAAGAAACAGAACAAGTCATCGGTGATGCTGTTATTACTGCATTTCCTGTCCAACTGTTTACCATTTCAATAGCGGCAGGTGAAATGTGGGGATAAATTCCCATAACACTCGCCAAGGGGTGCAGTCCCATGAGCTGGGACGGGGCAAGCACAACAGGCACAAGATAAAGTAAAACAGCCCCAATCGGTAAAATGTACCCTTTTGATAGCGTTGCTAAAAATATGATTGGGAGCATGGCAACCGGGATCAGCGCACCGCCAGCCAAAAACAATAGCCCCGCCTGTAGTATTGTTTCCGTGTTCAAATCAGTAAAGCCGCCAGCAATTAAGCCGCCAACGATACAGATAACAAAGGTAAACAGGCATAGCCCCAATGACATAAGGATTACAACCGCTATCTTTGAAAAATAAAGCTGTGCTTTGGAAACCGGAATAATCAAAAGTCCTTTTAATGTATCGTTTTTCTGTTCATCAAAGAACAATGTGGTGGCAAACATCCCCAACACAATAGGCAGAAACAGGCTTGTAAGGTTCTTAAATGCCAAAGTGTATAAGTCACCAAAGCTATCCATGAGAGGATTGCTTCTTGATATGCTGCAGGCACGCTCAACCGCAAATACTCCCAAAATAGCAGTAAGAATAAAAATACCCCAAACTGTCTTATTCCGTTTCCATTTCAGTATCTCAGTAAAGATAATTGTCATTGCCTTTTCCTCCTTTCCAATCCCTAATTATATAGCATTAACCTTGCCAAAACCTTGCCGTAACCTTGCTTTTTTCATGTTTTCCTCCAATGAATATACAAAAAGCCCTGTGCTGTTACAGAGCTTTTGGAAATAGTATCGTAAATGTTGCACCCATTCCGGGATTGCTGTCTGCTTTAATTTTCCCATTGTGAGCATTTACAAGTTCTGTCGTAATAGATAGCCCCAAGCCATTGCCCCTGGCAGAACGTGAACTGTCACATTGATACATCCTCTCAAAAATGTGCGGAATATCAGAGGAGGAAATACCTTTTCCATTATCTGAAATGATAATTTCTACTTGCTGTTCATTCTCCAATAATTTCAAAATCAATTTATTGCCGCCACTGTGCATAAGCACATTTTGAAACAGATTATTAAGAATGCGGGTATAGGAATGAGGGTCAATACGTAAAAAATATTCATCTTCAGGAATATCAAAATCATATTCAAAATGGTTGCGTTCCAAGGTTGGAACCCACTCTGCGACAATATTGCGGGTCAATTCGTTAAAATCACATAACTCAAAATGAAAAACCTGTTCTTTAGCGTCTAGTTTTACCCACTCAAATAGTGCTTCCACAAAATGTTTTAAGTGACACGCTTTTTCTACTGCAACGTGGATATAGGCTTCTTTTTCTTCCCCAGCCACAAGGCCATTTGTGGCGGCATCCAAGTAGCCAAACAATGAAGCTAATGGTGTCTTTACATCATGGGAAAGGCTTGTCATAAGTCGCTTGTATGCCTGCTCCGATTGTTTTTGTTGGATAAGCTGTGACTGGTTCCTGACCGCAATTTCATTGATTGCAAAGCAAATACGCTTTGTCATATCGCTTTTTCTCGCCAAAACCCGTCGGTTCGGATTACCGGACTTTATATCTTCAAGGGCTTCTTCAATAATAGATAATTGTCCTCTTACACGCCTAAGTTTCGTAATAAAAAACAGGACAGCCAAAAGCGCTGTACAGAGAGCAATCAATAAAAATGAATTTAAGTTCATGTTATGCCTCCCTGTTAAATCGGTAACCAACGCCCCGGACAGTCAGAATATAAAAAGGGTGTTCCGGGTCTGGTTCGATTTTTTTCCGTAATTTGCTGATAAACGACATGATATTGCTATCATCAAAAGCATACTCTTCCTCCCATACATGGGTATAAATCTGCTTTTTTGTAAACACTTTTCCTTTATTGGCCGCAAGGAAAGAAAGCAGATCAAATTCTTTTCCTGTAAGTTCCACTTGTATGTCATTAACCAAAACAAGACGGTTAAGGTTATCTATCGTCATTCCTTGAAATACCATACAATCCGTTTCTGTGCCGGAAACAGTATTGAACAATGTAAAACGCCGGATAAGAGAATTTACACGTGCCATAAGCTCGTTAATGCTAAATGGCTTTGTCAGATAATCGTCTGCCCCCATCCTTAAGCCGGAAACCTTATCTTCCTCACCGCTTTTTGCGGTAAGCATAAGAACAGGCACATTACTTGTCTGCCGTACTTGTTGCAACACTTGAAAACCGTCTAAGTCGGGCATCATAATATCAAGAATAATAAGTGAACAGGTATCTTTGGTTTCCTCCAATATATGCAGTCCTTCTATCCCGCCGCCTGCGACAACCGCAGTAAGGTTTTCCTGCTCTACGCATTTTTTCATAAGTGCGCAAAGTTCTTTATCATCATCTATAATTAAAACTTTATTCATGTTTTTTCTTCCTTTCTACTTTTAATCGGGCATCTGTTGGTTTTTCAGCGTCCTTTGGAATCAGCCACAAGCGGCTGAACTTTGCCGCTTCCGGAGCGGAAATAAACTCTAACATCTTCATTCACCCTTTCTCTAAATTCTGCCATATAATTATATGCGGTCAGGCGAATCATTTCAAGTATTTAAGACCTGCATCATGGAAATGTGCATAACTGGCTATGAAACTATGGAAAACCCCATTCACAGCCTGTGGAAAAGCAAAAGCAGCTTTCCCACATCCTGCAAACAGGGTTTCCCACAGTTCCATAAAACACTCTT
The DNA here is from genome assembly GCF_943193215.1 of Acetatifactor aquisgranensis. NCBI lineage: Bacteria > Bacillati > Bacillota > Clostridia > Lachnospirales > Lachnospiraceae > Acetatifactor > Acetatifactor aquisgranensis. The sequence continues at coordinate 15,509 of NZ_CALPDH010000053.1, forward strand.
TGAAAAGAGCATAAATCTCAGCGTACAGCTTCTAAATTCCCTGATTCCATACTATAAACATGATCACAAAGGATATTTATATCTTCTGAATTGTGACTGGCAATTAAAATTATTTTTCCACTTTTTTTCAGTTCAAGAAATAATTCTCTCATTTCATCTACGCCATGATTATCAAGTCCATTAAACGGCTCATCCAAAACTAAAAAATCAGGTTCTTCCATAATTGATTGTGCTATAGCCAACCTTTGGCGCATCCCCATAGAATATTTTCCCACATGTTTTTTTGATTTCGGATCAAGTCCTACTTTATCCATAATACTTTCTAAATAAGGTCTATTATTCTTATTATTTATCATATATAAATATTCCAAATTCTTTATTCCAGAATAATTTTTTAAAAAAGCTGGTTCTTCAATAATAATTCCAACAGAAGGAAGAACATCCGCTTGTTTTTCCCGTTTTGTGCCGTTTATTACAATCTCACCTGAATCCAAAGACAGCAAACCACATATTATTTTAAATAAAACTGTTTTCCCTGCACCATTTCTTCCTATAATCCCTGTAATCTCTCCTTGATTGCATTCCATATTAACATGATTTAACACCTGTGTTTTACCAAAACATTTGCATACATCTTTTACTTTTATATTTTTGTCCTGCATAAAAATCTCCATTCCGCAGCCTTTCAGTTGGCGGCACAAATAGTGATGAAAGTGGTTTTTTCTTTCACACTATCACTCCTCATCTAACCAATTTAAATCTTTTAGATATATTCTTTTTAAAGAAATATAGCTTAAAACAAATGATAAAATTACTGTCATAATAATTACCATGAAAAAAGATGGTGCATTTTCACATACTTTCCCGTATAATAAGAGTAGATTTAACCATGAAAATGGGGAAATAAAACTAATCCATTGCTGGTATAAATGCAGATTAGCAAATACAACCGGCAAAATCGAAAAAAAAGTTCCTATAAGCACAGCGCCTGTTCTATTCATGCAAATACTCACAGCAAACATAATCATCCCAATCAATCCAGTAGATATACAAAGGATTGTCCCAAATATTAACATTGTTATGAGAGGATTATGCTCGCTGATTAATTCATAGGAAAAAGATAATTTAACATTATATTCCAATCCTGCATTTGTCATGGCGAGCGAATTGTATAATTTGCCCCATTCTGTAGACCATTCCAGACATGGAAACAATGGCAATATACTTAAAAGCAATTCAATAACTGAAAGCAAAACAGCAGATAACCAAATTCTTAATATTTTAATATGTATCCATCTCTTTCTTCCCTGCCTTATCAGCACATACATTTCGTTCCGCTGCATAAACGGTATGTTAGAGTAAAAGTAAATGACAGAAATACCATATACAAATAAAAAATATACATTTTGTCCGGCAAAAGGCAGTATCCAAGGTGATGCAGGGTAATCTGCCGCAACAGAAAATTGTTTCACTGAATGGATATAATAGTGCAAAATATAAAATTGAAAAACGCAGAAAACAAGCAGCCTCCTACTCAAAAAATTACTTATAAAATCCTCCCATACATATTTTATTTTATTCACAGATTTTTCTCCTCAATTTCCTAATTAAAAGTTTTCTAAGCAAAATCAAATTCATAACTGCTATCATAACTACCAGTAATACAGACAAAAAATCATTTAAAAAAATATTATTCGAAGGTGAAAAAATCGCAGCCAGACTCAGCGTTCCAGAGGAAAGTGCTGACAGAATATAATCCATAAAATAATACTGAATCATTGGTGCCGATAACACAAGCATACGGTTTGAGATGAACATGGAGAAATAGGCTGCCCATAAAGCTAAAATTCCCGCCAATATACTATACTGAATTCCATAACAAAAATAATACAGGGAATACCATTTATGCATTAAAAAAAATCTTAATCCTCCGGCATGAATGATATGATCATACTGCAAACCGGATACATCCACCCATGCCAATTTAAAATGCAGTATACTTGCAAACAAAAACATACCAAATGTAACAGAAAGCATCGTCACGAAAAAAATGCTGAGTATCCGAGCAGAAACATACCGTTCAATATCCCCTCGAATCACCTGCTGAATAACGTATTTGTGTTCTATATCCTCACAAAAACTATCTGCAAATGCAATGGCTCCGCATACCAATATCATCATTGCCGGCATTCCGTACATAACAATAGAAAAAACATATAATACATTTGTGTCCAAAGCAATGCCTTCCAGTGTTGAAAACAGCAGTACACATATCATTAATGCAATTGATATTAGAAACTTCATTGAGCATACAGACCTCTTTAAGTCTGTTTTTAAATAATTACAAAATTTTCTCAAGGTATAATCTCCTTCGCTGTCTGTGCATCTATAATGACCTGAATATCCTGCTCATGCTGTTCACTTTTTTCAATCCCCTTCACGATCCAGACAGGCTTTACATCATATACGCCTGTTCCTGAAGATAAATCAACATAATAACATAATTCTGCTTCTGTCATTTCATATGTTGAGCTTCCGAGTATTTGGTTATACTTATGAGCAACCGTTTCAGCAATCACATCCATAGGAGATAAAGAGACTGCCATTCCTTCATCGGAAATTTCAAATACTTTTTCAATGTTCAAATACTCTATTCCATCTTTTGATATAAATGCCTGTACCGGAGCATTTACATCTGCTGCATCTGAAAATATCTCACAATACACATGATAAAGCGGCAATCCTCTGTATATCTGATTGACACAAAAATAATAGCCTTCATCTGAGACAGACCACCCGTTTTTATAGTTTGCCCGGTCAATATTTCCGTCCATATCTTCGTGATATTCCTGTGACTGCATACAATCGTAATCTAACGCATATCCCGTATAAACATGCTCAAATTTAATATTCACTTCTGTTAATGCGTTATCAATTATCTGAAAAGCCTCCTCACGCGTCATAAACGACAATTGTTCTTCTGTAGAATACAAACCTGCATTATATCGCTCATCTGCCGGATCAAGTACAAAAGAGCTGAGTATATATGGCATTAAATCTCTTTGCATATATGACATCTGACTGGAAAGCGGACCATAAGATAACGTTATTTCCTCCGGAGTGACATAAGTTGCCGTATCTACTTTTTCCCCATATTCGTTTTTTTCTTCATAACTGTATACTTCGTAATCATCATTACCGCTGAATAATGATTGAAATGCCCGCTCCTCATTTACTTTCAACATTCTTGCTTTCGCGGTAATTGGAAATTTCTCTCCTAAATCAGCACCAACAATAACATCCATCTTAAAATCAACATTTTCTATGGTGTTCTCGTAACTCGCTGGAAAAATAATTTTCTCATCAGGTATATCGTTTTCTACATAAGGTTCTTCTGTTTCAGAACCCGCTTCATTTTGAACATTTGATATTTTACTTCCAGAATCCTGTCCCTGTCCTGAATTTCCACACCCGAATATAGACATAGAAAAAATAACAATCAACATCAAACATAGTTGCCTTTTCATCCGACTTTCTCCTTTTGCAAAAAACTTCTTTCCACTTGATTTTTTTGTTTTTACCATATTAAATTCCTCCATTCTGTATTAGGTAGTGAACTTTTGTGTAGCTGTTCTTTGAAATCAATGACACTTCTTATTATTTTTATTCCGGTCATAATTTCAACCCCATTTGCACCAAACGACATTTTTTCCATTCATTTGGTCATTCTGGCAATTTTTTCATTACTTTTTGTAAATGCAAGGAAACTGTAACCCTGCGGACAACACAATGCCGTTCCCAAAATCCACAAAAAAATGTCTTTTCATGCAAGGCTTTTGTATTTTCCTGACCGCTATTGTATAATATGAAGGGTAAATGTTATAAATTATTTGAAAAGAGGTATGAAAATGCGAATACTCATCTGCGACGATGATGCGCTGATAATTGAACAGCTTCAGAAATATATAAAAATTTTTTTTGAAAACATTGATGTGAAATGCCCGGAATTAATTTGCTTTTCTGACGGGGAATCCCTGCTGGCAGATAAAGGCGAAAAAGACATTCTGTTTCTTGACGTAGAAATGCCCGGAATGAATGGCATCTATGTGGGAAAGGAATTAAAAAAGAAGAATGAAAATATTATTATTTTTATTGTGACTTCTTATTCCGAATATCTTGATGAGGCAATGCGATTCCATGTATTCCGATATCTTTCAAAGCCTCTGGATAAGCAGCGGTTTTTCCGTAATATGAAAGATGCGGTTGACCTGTATAACACCATGACAGTAAAAATCCCGGTTGAAACAAAACAGGGCGTGCATACACTGCTTGCATCCTCCGTCATAGCAGTAGAGGCACAGGGCAGAAAGGTAACGGTACATACCACTCTGTGTGATTTTGAATCCACCCACAATATGCAGTACTGGCTGGAACTTCTCCCTAAAAACCGTTTCTTCCAGACACACCGCAGTTTCATTATTAATTTTGAGCATGTTACAGATTTTGACCGTAATCTTGTCCATATGGCTGATAATCAATCTGCTTATCTGACAAAAAGGAAATACAGTTCATTTAAAGAAGCCTATCTCCTTTATTTAGAAAGTACGAGGTAAAGCAAATGATAAATACAATCTGTTATTTTTTCAGTTTTCTTGTAGAAGCAATTATACTCTGGCAGTATTCCTCCGATTTATTTCCTGCCAAGCGCACCCCTCAAAGAAAACTGGCTGTACTATGCAGCTTATATTTTATCCTGTTTTGCGTGTCACTGTTTGAATCTATATGGCTCAATATCATTTTATATTTTTTTCTGAACCTCATTTTTTTAATGACCCAGTGTTATCTGAATTGGTACACGGCAGTATTTCATTCTTCCATACTGACGGCTGTTATGACAATGAGTGAATTAGTTGTTTATGGAATTACCAAACGGTTTGCCCCTCATTACCTTGATAATGGCAGGGAATTTTATCATCTTTTATTATTTTCGGTCTTTAGCAAACTCATATTCTTTGCTGTTGCTTATATACTGATGCACCTAATGAGAAACCCGAAGAAGGATACAGGGCAGTATGACAAGTCGGTTTTTCTTCTTGTTTTCATTCCCCTGACCTCAATCTTTATTATGTTTACTTTCATAAGTATTGGCGAATCCGTTTCCCTCCCAGCGTCACTTGACTGGATGGTTGCCGTGGGCGCTGTTTTTTTGCTGGCAGCAAATCTGCTCATGTTTGAAATCAACCAGTATCATCAGAAAAAAAACATGGAATTTACAGAAATACAGTTATTGCTCCAAAAAGAGTCAGATTTGGCTAGATATTATAAGATGCTGAATGTACAGAATGAAAACCAGCGTATTTTAATCCATGACATAAAAAAGCACCTGCAGTCCATTGATATGCTGAATGAACAAAAAGAGTATGCTAAAATAAGCGCCTATATCCGGCAATTGGTACTCTCCCCAGACCTGAAGGAATTTTCCAGACTATGCGACCATGAAATGCTGAATTCCATTCTATGCCGCTATATGCAGCAATGCACTGACAGCCACATAACTTTTCATGCTGACATACGCAGCGGGACAACGGATTTTATTGCAGACAACGACCTTACCTCTCTGTTTTGCAATTTGCTGGATAATGCTATAGCGGCAGCAAGTAATATCCCCGACTCTTTTATCGAGATCAATACAAGCAAACATGAAAAAACACCGTTTTTCGTGATAACAGTTATCAATTCCTGCCGAAAAAATCCTTTTGTCTGTAAGGACAGGCAGCTAAACGACAATAAAAACGGACATGGGTTTGGATTAAAAAGCATTCGTAAAGTGGTAGACCAATATCATGGCAATTTACAGATGTATTATAATGATGATGCGCTTACTTTTCATACCGTTATTACCTTAAAGCAATAGTGAACTGCGCACTACTAACGCAGTTCACTATTATAACAGTTTATGCCCCAAACCCTTGTGCCTTATAATATATATATCTTTTGGTTTCACTGTATTCCTTTTTCATCTATAACTACCTTTTCCCCATATTGCTTTAATTTTATAATTTGACATACATTTTTACTTTTCCATAATAAACTGGACGCAGACAGGGAACGGAAAGAAAGAGGCCATGAAATAGGGCGATCCACTGTTCCTTTGGAATGGGGCGCAGATGTAATGTCTACAAATCAAAGGAAAAGAAGAAAGGAAACAAAAGAGATGATTGAAAACAGGAATGTAAATATCATAATCGATTCCCCCTTAACCACTCCGGTAGTGTCAAATCCTACCCTATTTTTTATTACTAAAACCTTGATTTATGGCAATGTCATTAACTTAAGGAAAAGAACAATACCGGATGTCTTTACACCCATTCATGGGATAAAGACATCCGGTATT
>NZ_CALPDH010000054.1:0-21627 GCF_943193215.1 Acetatifactor aquisgranensis
GTTATACCGAATTCCTGTGTCGGGGCGGCATTTTTTGTTTTCTACTGTATAAGATCCAGTAAAAAGTTATACCGAAACTCTCCGCAAGAAGCCATGCTTTATCAGCTTTCCATGGAGATTTCGGTATAATAGAAGTTTCGGTATAACCGTTTTTATACCGAATTCGGTATAATAGTAGCAAGCAATGCCCCGGTATATACCCGGCGCAGCTTGTTGGTGGCCGGCGGCCCCCAAGCCCCCCAGTGCATCGGCGCAGCTCCGCCCGATGCACAAGCCGCCGTCAGCGTCTGCTGGTATATATCGGCAGGGGAGGACACCCCGGCGGAGCCGCCCCCGGAGGGCGCACGGCTGCCGTCAGGCAGTACCACCATCGCGCCCTGGCAGGTGGTGGGTAAGTGCGCCCTAGCAGAGGGCCTATAAAGAGAACGGAGCGCCCAGGTCATCCCCGGACGCTCCCGCTTCGGTTCCTTCCTGCTGGTCAATCACCGCCTTTCCTGCCTGTGTCATTCTGCCACAAATGAACCGTCAGCCAATGTGTATTTGGATAGTGAAACCACCCTTTATACAATACATCTCAGAAAAAGATGCTGGAGGATTATGCAAAAAATAACAGGTACACGAACACGGTGCATTTTACGGATGACGGATTTTCCGGCGGCAGTTTTGAAAGACCGGGATGGAAGCAGATGTTAAGCCGGATTGAAAACGGCGACATCGGCACAGTCATAGTAAAGGACCTCTCACGCCTGGGGCGTGACTATTTGCAGACAGGGTATTACACCGATATGTATTTCCCCAGCAAGAGGGTACGCTACATAGCGATCAGCGACGGTATCGACACAAGCACTGGATATAACGAAATGGCTCCATTCAAGAACTTGTTCAATGATTTTTACGCCCGTGACATATCCAAGAAAATCCGCAGCACCCTTACTACAAAGGCAAGGGCGAGCATCTACCACAGCACAGTGCCGCCGTTCGGCTACAGGAAATCGCCTGCCGACAGCCATATGCTGCTGCGTGACGAGGAAACAGCGTCGATTATCATCAAGATGTACGAACTGTCCGCATCGGGCCGGGGGCCGGCAGCAATCGCCAACTATCTGAGGGCGGAAAAGATACCGATTCCGGCATACTGGCACCATGTGTTGGATAGTTGGAATAGGTGACTTAGAAAATATCCATTATTCAAGGGTTTCCAGTGCCCCTATGAATTTGTAATGGATAGTAAGTCGTTGAATTTTCTGCCCGTCAACTTCTACGGGTTCAGAAACAAGAATTTTTTCTATAAGTTGATTGATTATCTTAAAATTGAGTTCTGTTATTCCTGCATAACCGCTTATCTGCTCCGCAAACTGCTCAATGGAAGATAACTGCTCCCTGTCCGCTATGGCACTTTTTTCAAGTTCCTTTATCTTGGCGGTCAGTTCTTCCTGCTCGCTGTCAAATCGTGCCGACAACATTTGGAAACGCTTTTCGGTCAGCAGTTCCCTTGTCAAGTCCTCGTACAGTTTGGCATACAGGTTTTCAATCTCCGACACACGCTGTTTACATTGCCTTAGTTCCTTTTTCTGCTGTTCCCTGTCCGCTGACATTTGGAGATTAAGACGCTCCGCAATATCCGTTACCATAGCTTTCCTGTCGGTCAATGCCTGTCCTGCGTGTTTCTGAATGTCCGCAAGCACAACTTCGTGAACCGTCCTCGCCTCAATGGTGTGTGATGAACAGCCCTCTTTCCCAAACTTGCGGTATTTGGTACAGCAGTAGAAAGTCTTGTCTAATACATTGTTCCGCTTTCTTTTCTGCTCGACTTTGGCAAGCATGGCACTCCCACAATCGGCGCACTTGATAACCCCTCGGAAGATGTTGTCATATCCGCTTGAACTTTCCCCGATAACGGGCGGTCGGCTCTGTAAAATCTTCTGCACATTGTTCCAGCGGTTCTGTTCAATGATTGGCTCATGTGTGCCATAAATGACTTCACGCTCTGCAAACGGGATATACTGTCTTTTCTTGGAACGCATGGTCTTGGTTGGTTTGTCCGCAACAGTAAGGTTTCCTGCATAGACGGGATTGTGCAATATCTGACTGACATAGGCAGTATCCCAGTCATACATTTTTTCCTCGTCCATAAAACGCTCAAACAGTTCCTTTTTGTAGAAACTCGGCTTGATGACTTTTGCCTTACGCAAGCGGTTACAGATAGTGTGAAGCCCCACGCCCTCCTCGGCGATTGAGAAAATCAGTTCCACAACGGGGGCGGTCACTTCATCAATGACAAGGTGGTTATGGTCTTTCTCGTCTTTCTGATAACCGAACGGGGCAGTGGTAGCCATATACTTGCCCTGCATTCTCCTTGCGTGGAGTGCGCTCTTGATTTTCCTTGACGTGTCCTTTGCGTACATTTCATTGATGATGTTGCGGAATGGTGTAATATCCATTTGTGCGTTGTCTATGGAGTCCACCCCGTCATTGATTGCAATGTACCGCACGTTATGGTTGGGGAAAAATACCTCGATATAAGTACCTGTTTCAAGATAATTCCTCCCCAAACGTGACAGGTCTTTTGTGATGAGCGTTGACACTTCCCCGTCCTGTATGTCCTCGATAAGCTGTCGGAAAGCGGGGCGGTCGTAGTTTGTACCGCTGTAACCGTCATCAACGTAGAACTGGCAGTTCAGAAAACCGTTGCGCTTTGCGTAATCTTTCAGCATGGTTTTCTGTGTGCTGATACTCATGCTCTCGTTGTTCGTGCCGTCATCTTTGGAAAGCCTGCAATATAAAGCAGTGATTTTGTCGTTATTCAGTTTTGCCCTTTTCATTTCGTCCTCCTTGATGAAAAGGGACTTCCTCTTAACTCCTATTATACTATATTCCCTTTTCTGTTTCCAGTGCTAATTTGCGTTGTTTTCCGCTATCTCCTTAACCTTTTTTGTTATCTGTTCCTCGGCTATCCGTTTGAATACCGTTTCCATTTTTTCAGTGCCTACATAGTGCCTTTCCACGATTATTTTTGTGGGTGGGTGCTGTCGGGTGGCTCTATGTTGTGTGTTGCTGTCTTTGCCCATAAATCTGCTCCTTTACAATAAAATAGAGCGCATAGATTTGTTTTCTATACGCTCTGACGCTGTGTAATTATTCTGTTAATGATTGTATAACAATTTTGAAGTTGAAAAACACTATATCGAAATCCAGTACCTTTGAATAATGCCACTTTTACTTAATCCTACTGTATCGACAACTTCATTTTCTAACAATCCGCCATTTTTAATTATCGTTCTTCTCGAAGCTATATTTTCTTTATCACAAGTTAATAAAACCTTACTTTCTCCAAATTCATAACAGATAGGTAAAATCAACTTGAGCATTTCAGACGCATAACCTTTTCGCCTTTCTGACGGACGAATACTATACCCAATATTACCTCCAAAACTTTTAAGAAAATCCGATAGTGGATGTCGAAAATCTATTATACCAACAACAAAATTATCATTTTCCCTTACTGCTAAAAATACTTCTGACGGAACATATCCTGCACCATATTTATTTCTTAGTCTTTTTTCAAAATCTATCCATTCGTCAAATGAATGAACATCTTCAAGACCTGCACAACCGTCAAAGCTATCTCCGTTCTGAAACATTTCTTCTTTGTAGGACATAACTTGTTTTTCATATATTTTTGTTGGTCTAATCAACATCAATTCACACATAAAATTAACCTCGCAATCAATTTGTACTGCTAATAGAATACCACAATCACACTCGCATTTCTATAAATTCTCATTAAATTTCTTCCTCCCTCCGCTTAGCTTTGATTTGCTGTTTATTATGCTGTCGGCTCTCGTTCTGAAGCTCCCTCTCAAGGTTCTTTTTGTTGTAGCTGATTACCTCGGCATACGCTAATTCTGTGGCGGTCTTGGTCTGCTCTTTGCCGATACTGTCATATTCAGACTGCAACGACTGTATCTCCGCTTTCCACTGTTTCGGCGTTATCTTCTCGCCATTCTGTAAAAGGCTCTGCATACGCTCCTTTAATTCGGGATACTTCGATAAGCTTTCCTTATGCTCCTTATCATACCGCATTTTTGCAAGTCCTTTTAGTGACTGGCTCTCCTTATAGGTGGCTTGGATTGGCGCATAGAGGGCATACATTTTTGACAGTTCCTTTAATCGGTTTAGTTTCTGCCCCTTGGAAAGATGTACCGTTTCCAACTGCTGATATTTCTGCTCCCTGTCCTCTGTAAATTTCGCAAGGCACTCAAAGCTGTCTATCTTCCTTGTGGTGATAAACTTCTCCGCATTGTCGGCTGACTGCAAGGCGGTTCGGTCGGATATTTTTCTTAGGTGCTTTCCGCTGACAATCGGCAAGTCAAGCCTGCCTTTCCGTTTCGCCACTTTTGCAATCATTTCAAGGACTTCATTCTTCACGCTGACCACCGCATTTCTAATCTTGGTATACTGTATGCTTTGTACTTCCTGCTTGGCAAGTTCAAGCATTGCCTTTGCCTGCTCCAACATCATGTTTCGCTTGATGATTTCCCGATTGATGTTTCCCCTCTCGGTCTGTATGCCCTTGCGCTCTAAAGCATTGGCAACTGCCCCGATATGGATAGTTGGCTCTCGGTCAATTCCCTGTTCCTTAAAAGAACGGTGTTCCCAATGTACCGCAATCCCTAACTGCTCATTGGTGGCATTGATTGTGTCGGCTAAATCCTTGCGCCACATTTTAGCGTTTTCCTTACTGTTCCAGTCGGTGCTGTCGGCGGTGTGGCATTTCCACTGTTTCCTGTTCCGCTTGTCAACTTTCTGCTGACCTGTCTTTTTGTCAATCACTGGTATCTTTTCGCCGTTCTCGTCAAGGTCATAGACTTTCTTCTGTTTTGCTCCCCATTCCCCGTTTTCAGTAAGGGGGCGCATAGTGAGTAAAACATGGATATGGAGATTGCGCTGTCCTTTGTCGTTCTCGCTGTCATGGATTGCCCAATCCGCACACATTCCTTTGTCAACAAAATTCCTCTGCACATAATCCCTCACGACTTCCTCCGCAAGTTCATAACTCCAATCGTTGGGAAGTGACGCTTTCAGCATTCTTGCAAGCTGTGATTTCTGACCTTTCTCTGACAGTTCAACAGCGTTCCATAAGGTGGCTCGGTCTGCATATTTTTTGGGTGCATTAGGTGGGAGTGAAATTTCACTGTGGACTAAATCTTCATGGTATTTGGGTCGGTAGGTCTGCCCGTCATACTCACTCATAAGAACACTCCTGCTGATATAGGACGCTTTCTCAACTGCCGACTGCCCCTTGCTCCGCCTGACTATGGAAAAACGTGTGCTTGCCTGTTTCGTGACATTACCCATACACAACACCTACATTTTGCCGATAGGGTAGTGGGGCGCATGGATAGACTTTGTGGGCAGATAAAAGCCGTACTTTGGCTTTTGTCTGAACGCAAAGTTCACTAAAGGGTAGCAAGCGCAGCTTGCGAAGGGGAATTGTCGTTTCCCCTTTTGGCTGTCGCAAGACAGACAACGCCCTCCGCAGGAGTCCATGCAAGTGAAACTTGCCCCTCGGAGAGCGCACATACCACCTCTGGTGGTATATCTGTGCGCACCCCGTAAACGGGGTGAATACGTTACCTCGGCTTTTCAGTTCCGTTGCCCTCGTCATTCCGTACCGCCCTCGCTTTCATTTTCGGCATTGGGGAGAGCGGATTGTGGGGGAGTGGTTTCTCGGCTTTCCGACTTGATTTTAAATATAACCTGCTGACATTCCTTTGTCTGCAAGGCAACCGACAAGATACGGTTTAACTCGCCCTCGTCATAGCGGTAGCAGTCGGGGAAATACTTCACGATAATACCGCCCATGATGTACTTGTGGTGGTTCTCGGCTTTGCGTTTCTTCTCGTTCTGTTTTTTCTTTTCGTTGGCTACACGCTGCTGCGCTTGTTTCAATGCCTGCAATGCCTTTTCTAAGTTTTTGCTTGTGTCATTCTTGCTCTCAATCATTTCTGATACCTCATTCTTTCTGTGCTGTGTTGGTGGTTGCTGAAAATAAAAAAGGTAGCGGATTGTCTGTTAAGATAATCGCTACCTAAAGGTAAACAATATTCAGTTTTTACATCATTTTTCTGTTTTGATTTTTCCTGACAAATAAGAATTTAACTACCCCTTAATTGGTAGCCATATTTCAATAATAGAATTTTCCTTATTCCAATGAAAGCGATAATCGTATTTTTCAAAGTGTAAAAAGTTTTCTTGTAAAGGTATATATTCCATTTGGGGTAATATTTCTTGATAAATCATTCCGTAGGTTTCATATATTTTGTCCACAGAACCTATATGCTCTACAACAAGATATTTGTAACGTTGTATTTCTTTATAGACAAAATTATTTGGAACGACATTCCTTTTTGGAATAGAACAGAAATAAAATAGTTTCTCATTTCTTCTTTCCATAAAGGCATATTTTATCCAGTTTCCCGATTGTGAAAGATACGATTTCTTCAAATTACTGTTAAACTTTCGCCAAAATTGTGTACTGATTTGAATGTTTCTTTTTTGATAATTGGTGAGTTCTACTTCCTGCCCAATAACTGAAAATGTTTCTAATTCACGAATTGTATATTTCATTTCTTTTCCTTATGTGCCGTTATAATCGTGTAACTATATGCATTTACCGTTAAAATATAATTGTCTACATTTACATACCAGTTTTTTCCATTTCGGGTAATGACAGCATTATCGGAATTGATTTTACTTTTACACCAGTCAACCACATCATCTGTATCTAAAGATAGATTTCTTTTAATGCGCTCTACGCCTAATTCCGTTGTGTGCAACTTATCCAAATTTATTAGTAATTCATTATCTGCATTCATTTTACAATTATCCCTTTCCTTATCATAAATCCCGATTATCGAGTTGCTCAACGTCACAATTTTACCACAAACACATACACAATACCAATAAATTTTCCTTAATCTTTCTTTGCCCTATTACTAGCAATCATCATCTGCCTTGCCCGTTCCCTCTGCTCGGTGCTGACTGTCCTCGGCTTTCGGTAACTGACGTGTGACTTCGGAAAGGAATAGGTCTTAGATACCTCGTCCTGCCCTGTCAGCTTGTATGTGTCTGGATAATCGGCAACAAGTGTGTCAAGTTTCCGCATGACTGCTTTATCTCTTGTGTAGAGGGTGGCGGTCTGTTCTCCTGCGTTATAATTGACAATCGTTTCCTGCTCGTATCGTGAAAGTTTCATAGCGCCATATCCCCCTTTCCTTTGCTGTGGGTTCTGTGCAGTTTTCCCTCGGCAACTGTCGGCTGTTTCGCCTGTTCCTTTGCTTTGGCTAACCCTGTCTTTATGGAGTTGTCACGCTCGGTCAGTTTCCATCTTTTGGTGGTGGCGGTCAGTTCCGCACACGTTTCTTCGGACAAGGCATTTAATTTCTTCAATGTGCCGCTTACTATCTGCTTTGTGTCGCTGTCCTTTATCTGCAGAAGAATAGCGGACAGACTGGCACACGTTTCCGCTTTGCTCTGTTCCCCAAACTGATAAATCAGATTGACTTCATCAGCGTTAAAAGGTATCTGAAAATTTGCGCCCTCACATAAACGCTCCACGCCCACGCACTTAGGGATATTTCTTGTCAGTTCGTAATTATCCCTTGCTGTGATTGTTCCATGACTGTCGGTCTGCCTTGCCTCAACTTCGCACTGACTTTTCTGCTCCAGCACAAGCCACTGGTATCTGTCGCTTTCTTTGGTGAATACAGTCTGATGCGCATTGGAGTGTGTCCTGCTACGGATATATTTGTCGGTGGTGCTGTAATAATCTAAAATCTGCTGTTCCTGCTTTTTGTTCATGGTCTTTGCCCTCCTGTGATATAGATTGATTGATATGATTGATTGGTTTCAGTACTGATATATGGTTTTCTTTCGTTAATTGTCGGGAGATTGGATTGCGGAATACTGTTGTTTGGCATTTCTCCGCTTGTGGGAATAGGAGTTCATTTCATACGGTAATTACCGCATGAAAAAAGACTATAACCGTTAGTGTCATAGCCTTTTGAGGATTGAGGAAGTCCCTTTTTTATTTGTATTTGTTTGTCACCCCTCCGCACTATCCAACATCTACGGGGCGAGAGGGCATGGCAGGGCTGCAAGGGCGAGGGGAATGCGGCAAACTACCGCTGGTTTGACACAACGGTGCGTTCCATTCTCCAGCATGAGGTCTATATCGGGAACCTTGTGGCGCAGAGGCAGACACACATCTTCAAAGTCGGCAAATCCTTTGTAAGACCGAGGGAGGAATGGGTGGTTGTCGAGGACGTGTTTGAGCCGATTGTGGAGAGGGAGCTGTGGGAGAGAGTGCAGGAAAGTTTCGCCAATCCCACAAGGTCACGCAAGCGGACAGGGAAAGCGAGCATCTTTTCGGGAATGGTATTCTGCGATACCTGCAACCGGCGCATATCCTTTGTGCCGGAGAGGGCGGAGAAGATTTATGTAGGCTCCTGCGTGGAATACCGAAAGATTGGCAGGCAGGGATGCACGCCGCACCGTATCTACGAACAGGATTTGCATGATGCGGTCTTAAAGGACATACGGGAGTGGGCAAAGCTGGCGCTGAAGGACGAGAAGGCAGTCCTTGACAAAGTTATGGAACATGAAAACAGGAACAAGACTGACGCTGGCACAGTTATTGAGAAAAAGTTTTCCCTTGAAAAGCGTCTGGGGGAGGTCGAGAAAGTCATTGCCAAACTCTATGAGGATTACGCTTTAGGCAAGGCTGGGGCGGACGAGATTGACTTACTCCTGCCAAAGTACCGGAAGGAACAAGGGGAACTGAAAGCACAGCTTGCGCTGTTCGAGGAAGAAAGCAGCGAACAGAGGGAAACAGCACAGAACGCTGAAAAGTGGGTTGCGCTGATCCGCAAGTATAGTGACCTGCAGGAACTGACAGCAGGCATCATAAGGGAACTGATTACCAAAATCTATGTGGGCGATGTCCGCAAGGTTGGCGGTGAGAAAGTCCAGTCTATCGAAATTCATTACCGTTTCATCGGCAGTCTGCCGGATGGGGCGGGGAAATAACAATTCTTAAATAAAAATCCCAATTTACAGAACAATTCCGCTGTAAATATCACTTTGTTCGGTGTTTACAGGTGTGAAACAGATTTATATCACAGAGGAAGAATGGGCAAAATGCAAAAAGGTGGCTGTTAACCTTTACGGATAGTATGGTATTATTTGAAGAATTGTGGGAGAAATGGTTGAATTAGTGTGAATTGTAATGAGATTGTAAGAAGTGTTCGCTATACTAAAATTACAAAAACATTGGAGGGCATATCTATGGCAATACTTGAAACAAAAGATTTACGAAAAATATATGGCAGCGGTGAGAGTGAAGTCCACGCCCTTGACGGAGTGTCTGTTACTGTCGATGAGGGAGAATTTGTTGCCGTTATCGGTACATCGGGCAGCGGCAAGTCTACTCTGCTGAATATGATTGGCGGATTAGACCGCCCCACCTCTGGAAGCATTACTATCCGGGGAAAAGATCTTTTGAAAATGAAAGACGAGGAACTGACAATTTTTCGCCGCAGGAATATTGGCTTTGTCTTTCAGAACTACAATTTACTTCCCGTTCTTAATGTATATGAAAATATCATCTATCCCATCGAGATAGATGGCGGCAAAACAGATACAGAATTTGTAAAGCAGATTATCCATACACTGAGGCTTGAAAAGAAACTTGAGAATATGCCGAATAATCTTTCTGGCGGTCAGCAGCAAAGAGTAGCGATTGCCCGTGCATTAGCTACCAAGCCTGCCATAATCCTTGCCGATGAGCCAACGGGCAATCTGGATTCCAAGACAAGCATGGATGTCATTCTGCTGATGCAGTCCATTAGCAGACAATTCCGCCAAACTACAATTATGATTACGCACAATGAAGAAATCGCCCAGATGGCAGACCGTACAATTCGTATAGAGGATGGCAAAGTTATTTCGGGAGGTATCAGATATGCACGATAACCGAAACAAAAATGCAATGAAACGGGTAGAGAAAGGAATGATGAAAGCAAACAGTACCCGCAATCTGTTTGCAATGTCCGCAATCATCCTTACCACCTTTATGATTACCACGGTTTTCAGCTTAGCTATTAACTATATAGAAAATATGAATCTAATGCAGATGCGTACTTTGGGTACAGCCGCTGATGTTTCTCTTGCTATGCCGACAGCAGAACAAGAGCAGCAAATTACATCACTGGATTATGTGAAAACTGTTGGTGTGCGATATATGGCAGGCTCGATTTCCAGGAAGAACGCCGAGGGACGTGAATTTTCCATAGTGCTTCAATATTATGATACCACCGAATGGGAAAAACATTATCAGAAAGCAATCAGCGGTTTCGTTGGAAAATACCCTGCAAATGAAAATGAGATTATGCTGTCTGAGGACGCCCTCTCACAGCTCGGCATCAAAGCCCCAGAGCTGTATATGGAAATCCCTCTGTCCTATTCTGACAGGAATGGCAGGCAGGAAAGAATTTTTACTTTAAGCGGCTGGTTCCATTCCTATACCGATACGGGAATGGGTTTTGTATCGGAGAGCTATTGTAAAAATGCAGGCTGCACAATGGTGGAGGACGGTGTGCTCTCCTTGTCGTTAAAGAAAATGCCCGATGATTTCCTCCGTCTCCAAAGAGATGTGAAGCTGAACGAAAACCAATTTTGGGATGGTGCGGTTTTGATGAAATCCTCAAGCGGCTCAGTCGTCGCAATGGTCATCTTTTTGGTAATGTTTATCATTGGCAGCGGTTATCTGTTGATTTACAATGTCCTATATGTATCGATTTCCAAAGATACCCGTTTTTACGGCTTGATGAAAACGCTTGGCACAACGCAGACACAAATTAAATCGCTGGTTAAAAGACAGGCAGTAAAATTTGCCTGTATCGGCATACCGATTGGTATTTTATTGGCAACAACCGTTTCCTTTGGATTCGTTCCGCTTTTTCTGGAAAAGGGGTTTCATCAAGGTAAGTCGGCGATGGAAGCCGTGGTATTTTTCCATCCGTCAATCTATATTTTGTCTATCCTCTTTTCAGCATTCACAGTCTGGATTGCCTGCAACGCACCTGCGAAAGCTGCGGCAAAGACCTCGCCCATAGAAGCCTTGAAGTATCAGAACTTTGCGCCTCAAAAGACAAAAAACAGAAATTCCAAAAACGGCGGCAAACTATATATCATGGCGTTTCATAATGTTTTCCGTGACAGGAAACGGGCAATCCTTGTGTTTATGTCCTTATTTATGGGAATTACAATGATTTTAGGAGTGAATGGCATAGCTGGAAGCTATAAAGCAGAAAACTATGTGAAACAGTATATGGATTACAATTTTGAATACGCTGATATTCAAGTCAGACAGTATGAACAGCTCCAAAAAGAAGTACCGCAGTTTGACGAGCATTTTATAGAACAGATTGAACAAATCGAGGGTATTAAAAATGTGGAGATTCAAAAGACAGTCTGGGCGGGCATTGATTTTGACGAATCAGATTTTGGAGATTTTATGAAGATCAAGTATGAGGACAGCAGCTATAAAGCCAACAGGCAGTCTTATGAACAAATGCTTGCAGGATTAAGGGCGTATGCGAATGCAGGCGAATACGGTTGCTACATCACGACCCTTATGGATGAAAGGATTTTAGAAGAATATAATGAAAACCATCCTGAAACAACCATTGACCTTGAAGCCTTTTGGCGCGGCGAAATCGTGATTACAGGTTGGGACAGCGACTATAATTCCCCCAATGCCGCCTTGGTAGGAAAAACGCTGACACTGACTGCCAAAAGTGCAGACGGAAAGGCAACTGATTTTCTTGTCGGTGGAGCATTTGATTTTATGGATGATACCAATAGGCTTTCCACTACTATAGGTCATCACAAAATGGTAGAAATCGTACCAGACATCATCTATGTCAGTGAAGCGGGTATGGAACGCCTGACCGGGGAGGCTCTTATTTCCGGTATTGGTGTGGATATTGAGGACATAAACGACTTAGAGCGGGTAGACAGCGAATTGCAGGGAATCAACCGAACCCTAACTACAGCAGAGTGGGACTTCAAAAGTACAGTTGATACTGTAGAACAATTTAACCAGATGTTATACGCTCAAAAATTGTTAGGAAACGGCGTGGCTGCCCTGCTCATCGTAATTGGGTTGATTAACTTTGTGAATGTAATGGTGACAGGCGTGGCTGCAAGAAAAAATGAATTTGCCATAATGGAAAGCATCGGCACAACGAAAAAACAGCTTAGGAAAATATTGACTGTAGAGGGCGGTATTTATGCCCTCATCTCCACGCTGCTGATTTTGACTTTTGGAAATGCGTTCCTTATGCTTGTGGCAGACGCAGTACCGAATCTGGCAGACTATGCCGTATTTGAGTATCCCATTGGACTGGTAATCCGCTTGATTGCGGCAATCTTTGTGATATGCCTTAGCGTTCCCGGAATTGTTTATAAGCTGATTTCCAATGAAACAGTCATAGAACGGATGCGCAGTTTTGATAATTATACTGCATAACGCTGAATGCTGCCTAATGTAATCATGCGATTGAACCAGTCAGCGTTATGCAGTCTGGTTTTACGGCAAGTGAAATCGTTAGGCAGTATAAATAAGCATTAACAGGTGCAGACGCAAACCTGCTGCGTCTGTACCTGCCACCAAAAATTTATTGAGGAAAGGTGGTGTGTTTTAGGCTATGGCAAATATCTTTTTACTTGAAGATGACAAGATTTTATCGAAAGGAATTTCGATTGCCTTGAAAAAAGACAGTCATACCATAACTGCTGCTTATGGTTTTGTGGACGCTTTAACGCAATATCAAAAATTGAAAATTGACCTGTTTTTGCTTGACATCAATTTGCCCGATGGCAGCGGTTTGGAATTGTGCAGAAAAATTCGTGAAACATCCGATACACCAATTCTGTTTTTGACAGCCAATGATACCGAAGAAAATATGTTGGAGGGATTCGGGGCAGGATGTGATGACTATATTTCCAAGCCGTTTTCCCTTGAAGTTTTGCGAAAAAAGGTACATGCTATCTTGAAACGCACAGGCGGCGACAGCCCCCGTATGAAATATAAGAGTCTGGAGATAGATATGGATAAATGCCTTGTTCTGTTAAACGGAGAGGAAATACATCTGACTGCTACCGAATATAAACTGCTTTTGTATCTGATACAAAACAAAGGAAAAGTAGTTACGAAAACAATGCTTCTGGAACGCCTTTGGGATATAGACGGAAATTTTGTGGATGACAATACAATCCGTGTCAACATTAAAAGGTTACGCCAAAAGCTGAACGATGAGAAGCAGGAATATATTGTAACTGTTTTTGGCATGGGATATACCTTTGGAGAATGACAATGAAGCATTTTGATATTTACAGAAAACTGGTTCTGATTACAGGAGCTGTCATATCGGTTTTATCTGTTCTTATGGTGTTTTTTGCAAGAAGCAGCCCTGTTACAATGCTTTGGGGATTTTCTGGCGTGCTTATCTTATTTGCCTTACTGCTCCTGCTTGATTTTCTCCACAATCGTTACAACGATGATTTATTAGAACAGATTACCCTGCTCATAGAAGCTTTGGTTGAACAGCAGGAACGGCAAATCTTTTCAGAAGCAGAAGATACGCTGACAGCCCGTTTGCAGCATCAGCTTTTAAAACTCCGCAACATTTTGACAGCCCAAAATCAAATGTTAGCACAGGAAAAAGAACAGATAAAAACGCTGATTTCTGATATTTCACATCAGATAAAAACACCTATTGCGGCAGCAAATACATTTGCCGAGCTGCTTAGCGATGGGGAACTGTCTGCGGAAGAAAGAACAGAATACATTACCACTTTGCAGATGTCACTTGGAAAACTGACCTTTTTGACAAACAGCCTGATTAAAATGTCCCGTCTGGAAAGCGGCATCATCAGCTTAAAGCCCGAAAAGAACAGCTTGAACGAGATTGTACTCCAAGCTGTAAAAACGGTATATGCAAAAGCAAAGGAAAAAGGCATTTTGATAACCTTTGAATGTGACCAGGCCTTTGAAGCGGTTTTAGATTTTAACTGGACGGCAGAAGCCATATCAAATGTCATTGATAATGCCGTGAAATATACGCCGCAAGGAGGTTTTGTCCGCTTACAGATAACAGAGTACCCGTCCTTTCTGCGGCTTGATATAAGCGACAGCGGTGTTGGCATCCCGGAAGAAGAACAGGCTAAGATTTTTGGGCGGTTTTACAGAGGAAAACAATCCGTGGGTACTGACGGGGTGGGAATCGGCTTATACCTTACCCGTGAAATTATCAATAAACAGAATGGATATATGAAAGTCTCATCTGATGAAAACGGAAGCACCTTTTCGATGTTTTTGAAGAAAAACTAAAAAGGAATGAAAGGAACAGAATGAAGCAAATACATTGGATATGCTGCCAAAACTGCGGCAGTAAAACTCGTGACAGGCTTAGAGAGGATACTATTTTGATAAACTACCCTATCTACTGTCCGAAGTGTAAACAGGAAACTTTAATCAATGCAAGGGATTTACAGATAACTGTCATCAAAGTATGAAACCAGATAAGGAGAAAACTCAAAATTGTGTTTAAGACAGCAGACACAACAAAGTGGAGTGAATATCTTATTTGGAGGAAACAGAAAATGGCAAAATCATGATTTGAGGAAAAGGGCGGCAAATACGAAAGGCAAGGCGATTACTTATTACTGTGCTTAACTGTATTTACTGAAGAAGAACAGCCGACAGAGAGAAATCTCTGCTGCTTTTTTCGGGCGTCATATAGTTATTTTTTAGAAAAAAGAGAAAGGATATTGACATGCAAGTGCTATATGTATATAATGTGTATATATCAACATCACACTAAAGGAGGCAGGATATTTGAAGATTGTAATATCGAACATATCGGAAGCCCCCCTTTACCAACAAATCAAAGACCAGATAAAAGATGCAATCTTAAAAGGAGAATTAGTAGAGGGCGATGCACTTCCGTCTATTCGTGCCTTTGCAAATGATTTAAAGGTCAGCGTCTTAACAATACGGAGAGTCTATGATGAATTGGAACAAGAGGGATTTGTAACAAGCCAGGTCGGTATTGGCACTTTTGTTTCTACAAGCAACATTGAATTACTGCGGGATTCCAAGCGGCGGCTTGTGGAGAAAAAAATGCTCGATATGATTCAGACAGCGAAATCTTTGGGCATTAGTAAAGAGGAATTAAATGCCATGATGGACATTTTATACGAGGAGGAAAACTGAATGGATAACATTTTAGAAGTATGTGGATTAAATAAAAGGTATGGTGATTTTGCCTTAAAAGACATCTCCTTTTATTTGCCAGACGGCTGTATCACGGGATTTGTCGGAATCAACGGAGCGGGAAAAACTACTACTCTCCGAAGCATCTTAGGGCTTACAAACAAGGTGTCTGGAAATATAAAGTTTTTTGGCATGGACATGGATGGGAATGAAAGTAAAATAAAAGACCGCATTGGCATTGTGCTTGATGAAGGATGCTTTTATGATGAATTAACACTCTCAGAAATGAAAAATGTAATTGCCCCAGCTTACAAGAATTGGTGCGAACAGGACTTTATAGATTACATGGAACAGTTTTCATTGAATCTGAAACAGAAAATCAATACCCTGTCAAAAGGAATGCGGATGAAATACGCTTTAGCTCTGGCACTTTCCCATAAAGCGGAACTGCTTATCATGGACGAGCCAACAAGCGGTCTTGACCCGTTAGTCCGAAGCCAGCTTTTAAATATATTAAAGGATTATATGGGCAAAGGTGGAAAAGGCGTATTTTTCTCTACACATATTACTTCCGATTTGGACAAAATTGCAGATATGCTGATTATGATTGATGGCGGTGAGATTGTTTTTCAAGAGGAAAAGGACCAGTTGCTTGACAGCTACCGAATCATAAAGGGCAGCACTGAAAAACTGAATACGGATACAAGGAAATATTTCTTGAACATTGAGGAAAGTGCTTACAGCTTTACAGGAATTACAAAACAGGGTGCTGATGTTATGGTGCATATGCAGGATGTTCTTACAGAAAGACCCACAATCGAGAACATCATGCTTGCGAATGTGGAAAGGAGAAAAAAAGATGTTAATTAGCTTAGTGAAAAAAGAATTTCTGATTGTAAAGAAATATGTAGGCATCATGCTTATCGTGTCATTTCTGATTCCGCCCATTATGCTATGGCGGATGCCGGAAGCGGCGGGGGCAATGGGATTTACACTCACTGTTATTTTTAGCATTTTCATGTTGACCCAGTATGTTTCTTTAAAAGAATATCAGTATCCAAAGGCAACTACCCTGCTTTGTGCATTGCCTTATCCCCGAAAAATAATTGTGCTTTCAAAATACTGTTTTTGTCTGATTATTTATGCGGTCTGCTGTTTGGTCTTTGGGATTGACACAATCATTTTCCCGAAATTAGGAACATTTGATATAAGAATGGCGGCTATCGCTTTTTTAGTAATCACGATACCATTATCTTTTTATTTTCCTGCGTTGTATAAGTTGGGATACGAAAAGACAAAATTTGTATTTGTCATAATTATTATGGCATCCCCTGTTTTATTTGCCTTTCTGTTTAAACCAGAAAATGCAGTAAGATTTAGCTTTTTAGACAGTATCTCTACAACAACGATAGCAATTTTAAGCGTTATCATCAGTCTTGTTACCTTTTCAATATCAGCCATTCTGTCAATTCGATTTTTTGAAAAAAGTGATTTGACATAGGAGGTTTTCATATGGAACGTGATGTAATAGTCCTGTATATAATAGCGGGTGTATCGTTTTCCTTTGCTTTATTCAACTGTATTCTTTTTGCAATAAAACATGGAAAGACAACGAAAACGAATGGAACGATTGTTTCCATAAAATCAACAAATCCGACGAATGAAAAGTGGCGTAATGCAAAATTGGCAGAGATTTCCTATCGGGTTAATGACAGAAGCATTGTATCTAAAAATCGCATACAAGTTCCTTTAACATCCAAGATAGGAACACCGATAACCGTTCGTTATGACCGAAACCAACCAGAGAGAATATACAGCTATTCAGCAAAGCGAGTAATTACGGGATTTTTAATTGGTATAGGCAGTATATTGATAGCTGTACTTATGCAAATCCATTAGAGAAAGGGGGATAAAGGATATGCCACATTTTCCAGAATGGTTTGTAATTATCTGCATTCTGCTTCCTATTGCAAACTTAATTTATAAAGCGTGGAAAAACAGAAAAAAATAGCAGAATTGGAGGTAATAATGAAAAGGACTGAATGGATACGCTGTCCTGTTTGCGGCGGCAAAACCCGTGACAGAATCAGAGAAGATACGGTTTTAAAAAACTATCCTCTTTACTGTCCGAAATGCAAGCAGGAAGCCTTGATTGATGTAGCGAATTTACAAATAACAGTCATCACAGAGCCAGACACTTTAGATGCAGAGCCGATGAACGTGTGAAATCAAATCACAGTTTGTCGGCTCTGTTTACACGAACCACAACCTGCTGTAATTGGAGGGATTTGCAGACAGCGAGGGGGATGTGCTTGATTTCATTGTTGATGAAACGGTAGACGTTGCGAAAACCGTTGTCCATGCGGTGATGATGGACAGGCTGAAAGCCGCCCTGCCTTTGTTGTCGGACAGTGAGCAGGCGTTGATACAAGCCATCTTTTTTGAGGAACTTTCCGTGCCTCTCAAGGTTCTTTTTGTTACAGCCGATTACCTCGGCATAAGCTAATTCTGTGGCGGTTTTGGTCTGCTCCCTGCCGATACTGTCATACCACCCAAAAAATGGAAATATTGAGAAGATATTGTGTGTAAAATAAAATACTGTAACATACAGGATTCCAACAAAAAATAACTTTGTAAACTCTGGTTGAAAACCTGCATGATGTAAACTGTAAAAAATGGCAGTAATAAGAATAGCGGGGAATGTGCTATGGTGGAACTCTGCCACTTATAAGGGTTCTTAATTTCCCTGTTCTGCCACAATCCCACGCCCAACTGCGCTTGGTGGTAGGCAGGTACGGGGATATGTTCACTGGATAGCTGTGCCGCAATCTGATACGGACCGTAACCCTCTAATGTCATTCGGAATATCCGCCTGACAATGGGCGCTGCCACTTCATCAATCACCCATTCGTTTTTATCCTCGCTGTCTTTTAGATAACCGTATGGCAGACTGCTTGCAACGGGCTTTCCGCCCTCGCCTTTTGCCTTAAATGTGGACTTGATTTTCTTGCTGATGGCCTTTGCATAGTATTCGTTGATTACATCTCGGAACGGAAGGAAATCATCATCAAATCATTGATTATTAAATCCAAAGCGCAGACTGGAAGAAAAAGCGCCGGAGTCGGATATGTCAGGGAGGAGAGAAAACGCTGCAATCATCACAAAATTAATGAAATTCCAACTGTGTCCGGTCTGGCTTTCAAAAAATCTGATTGATTTAGCCGGGATTTCGGGGTATAATGGCATTGAGGTCATATACCTTTTGGGAATGGCTTTTGCGTAATACGGAGAATGCGGAGATAAACGAGGGGCTTGTAAGGTTTGACATTATCTTTTATGTGCGTATGAAAGACGGTATCTCACAGGTTATCCTAAACGTGGAGGCACAGAAAGATGAACCGTCAGGCTACCATATCTTAAACAGGGCAGTCTTTTATGTGAGCCGCCTTGTCTCGTCGCAGAAGGAACGGGATTTTGTCAAGACAAATTATAATGACATAAGGCGTGTCTTTTCCATTTGGGTATGTATGGGCATGGACGAAAGCAGCATGGCTTATGTGCATCTTGCGAAAGACGATCTGCTTGGTTCCTATCCGTGGAAGGGCGGGCTTGACCTGCTGAATATTGTCCTGATAGGTATATCAAATGAGCTTCCGGAGCATGATGAGAAGTATGAGCTGCACCGCCTGTTGAGTACATTGCTTTCAATGGAGTTGACTGTTGATGAAAAAATAGGAATCATTGAAAAAGAGTATAGTATTGTAGTAGATGACAGAATAAGAGAGGACGTGAGCGCCATGTGCAATTTGTCACAAGGAATTAAGGAAAAAGGCGGGGCAGAGAGAGAAGAAAAAATTATTTTAAATATGCACAGGAAAGGCTATACATTGGAGCAGATAGCAGAATGTGTGGAAAAGACTATTGAAGAAGTAGAGGCTGTCATTCGAAAAAAAGAGCCTGTGCTGGCATAATCATAGTAACTAAATAACACAAACAGTAAAGCAGTGAATTTGTTTTGGTATAAGAAAACAATTCGCTGCTTTTTCTGTTTTCGGGAAGAAAGACAGTCAATTTGATTGTCTTTTTTCGTGCAGAGCCACCTCTCCATCATGTCAAAATTTCAAGGAAAAAGGAAGCGTGTATTTGTTGTAGAAAAAATGTATTCTAAAAAAGAAAATGTATTTTGAATAAAGGAGAAACTAATGCTTTGTGAAAAATGTGGTACTCAAATATCTGAGGATGTGAGTTTCTGTCCAAGGTGTGGTGTGAAGGTGAAAGAAAATCAGAAAGAGGATTTTAAGGAGTTTGTGGATAATCATATTCGGAAAACTACACCGTTTCAATCGGCAAAAGAGTTGTTGGATGGTAAAGTGCCTATGCGGTTTGCCGAAATATCTTTTGGAATTCCGGCTTTACTGGGGGTTGTGTTGTGTATTTTTGGAGACGGTAATATGTTTGAGAAACTTGTTGTTGTGTTGTTTCTTGTGCTTACATTTGGATATTTGG
The DNA here is from genome assembly GCF_943193215.1 of Acetatifactor aquisgranensis. Classification (NCBI taxonomy): domain Bacteria; kingdom Bacillati; phylum Bacillota; class Clostridia; order Lachnospirales; family Lachnospiraceae; genus Acetatifactor; species Acetatifactor aquisgranensis. Next base: position 19,850 of record NZ_CALPDH010000054.1, read on the forward strand.
CAGCATATATAGCATGTAAAAGCGTTAGCTTACGTTATAGCTTTCAATATATTGGAAAATATGAGTGCAGTAACGATATAGACGATTTAAGGCAATTTTTGAATACATATTTAAATTATTTACAGCCATATTTCCATGAATGGGGTTATCTACAGCGAGAAGGTACCAGTCTTCAGGGTGCTGTTGAGACAAAGATAGCGGAGATGGCCTCAGAAGCATTGAAGGAAGTCAGGAACGGAGGGAGGAAGAAATTTAATGTGAATTTTATTGTAAAGACAGGCGTTTTTTTGTATAATTGAAGTGTGGCAGGAACAGGATATATCGTATCTTGTGTTACAGATTTTTAGAAATCGAGGTGATAAGGTGTCGGATGATATAAAACAGATAGAGAAAGTCTTGGCAAAGCGTACAGCAAAAAACAGCGTATTCTTTGACCTTTTTCAAAACAAGAGTTATCTGCTAAAGCTATATAAAACGCTCCACCCGGAGGACACCACAGCGACAGAGGACTCACTAACAGATGTAACAATCACAAATGTGCTAACTGATAATCTGTATAACGATTTAGGTTTTATTGTCAATAATAAGTTGATGATACTTGTGGAAGCGCAGTCAACATGGACAGTGAATATTTTAGTAAGAATTTTGCTGTATCTTGCGCAGAGTTATCACGAATATTTTCAGCGTACCAGCCAAGACTATTACAAAAGCAAGAAAGTAAAAATGCCAAAGCCTGAACTTTATGTTATTTTTACGGGAAACAAAGGGAGGAAACCCGATAAAGTATCTCTGTCTAAAGAATTTTTTGAGGGTGCAGATATAGACATTGAGGTAAAAGCAAAGATTATCTATGAAAGCGATACAGACGACATTATCAATCAGTACATTATTTTCTGCAAAGTTTTTAACGAACAGACAAAACAGCACGGAATGACACAAAAGGCAGTTACAGAAACAATCCGCATATGCAAGGACAGGAATGTCTTAAAGGAATATTTGCTTGAAAGGGAAAAGGAGGTTGTGACGATTATGATGAGCTTGTTTGATGATGAACAGATTATGAAGTCGTTTATAAGAAGTGAGCGATATGAAGCGGCACAGGAAAACGCAAAGGAAACAGCAAAAAAATTGATAAAAAAAGGTAAAATGACACTTGATGAAATTGCGGATTGCGTTCCGTTATTGTCACTTGATGAATTAAAAGAAATTGAAGCCGAGGTTATGCAGTTAGCGTAATCAATCATATCAACCAAAATCAAATATGGTAACAGCGTTAGAGCATATAGGAGCTGAAATCTATATGCTCTATTTTTGCCATTAAAGGATAGTCAAGGTGGTGGAAATATTATCGGAACTTTTTGCACGAATTTTGCCCAATCTATACGGCTTTTCATTCAAGTCTTTGATAATCAAAATATTCTGATAACCAGAAAATACTATTTCGGATTAAAAGAATTAGCCTGATAAGATAATACAGTATTAGTTGCGGTGTGCTTAATACGATTTTCACTCTTTTGGTTGCAGCAATCATTATTACATAAAAAGCAAGAAGATAAACAGGGAATATCCCCATATTGATAAACTGCCCCAGAACACCGCAGATGGCAGGTGCAACCATGATCCCGATGTAAGACATAGCCATCTGTGTGCCCATAACTGATTGTGAAATATCTGCTCCGAAATTCTGAGGGGTCAGATAATTAGTGTCTGCTGATTAAGTGAAAATCCATTGATTTCACTGACTTTTACAGCATTTTATGATAAAATAAATGCAAGGT
>NZ_CALPDH010000055.1:0-20903 GCF_943193215.1 Acetatifactor aquisgranensis
ACAATACCTCCAACGTTTTGATGGTATTGTATCAAAGAAAAACAGGGAATAACAGATACGGATGATTACCTACTTACGTTCAGTCAGAGTTATAAAACTGTCATCTAATGATAATTGCTGGCAATCATTTGTTTGAAAAGACATAGAACATACCACCTTTCAGAAGTTATTACTATTATAACTTATAAAGCGATGGAATGCTTGTATTTACTGTAAAATATTAAATTTTCAAGGTTCTATTTCGAGGGCTTTTGACCCCAGCATCATGACATTGTCATCTTCCAGAGGTTTCAAATCCCCAAAAAGATTGACTTCAACATAAACCTTGTCAAGGTCGAGGTTCATGCCTGGCTCCAACATGGTTTGCATGGTGACAATGTTGCTTGCCGTGTTTATATGGCACAACACCTCCGGCAGCTGCGTTCCATTATGCTTTACTAGTGCACGCATCAGTCCACCACCCTCGCTCTTTTTAATTTAGTGTAGATTTGCTCTGCCGTGTATTTTCCATTTCCCAAAGCAATCAGCTGTTCCATGTTCAGTCCCCTTGTATATGCATCCGCAAGCTGGACGCTGGAAATATCCTTGACTCCGAATGGCATGGTTTTGACTATGGTATTCCCACTGACACGCATATTCTTGACATCACGGTCAAGATTAACCATAAGCTGTTGGATACCCCAAATCTGTTTGCTTAAGGTTTTTAGGCACTTAATCATTTCCTGTTCATACATACCTGATTTCCTTTTAAAAATTTTTTAAGTTACACTTCCTTATCAATCCCATGTATCTGTACATGACGGCAATGGGATTTTCCATTGCTGAAAAGCTACATACAAAAAATGGTTTATCCATTCTGCCGGATAAACCATTTTTGAAAATGCTGTTTATTATTCTTCTAATTCCTTTAATGCTTTACTTCGCCCTTGTTGTTCCAATCCTGACTTTTCCATAATATATCCTCTTTTAGTATTAGTTTGAATATAAAAGGACAGGTTATTCCTGCCTTTTTCAATACTGCTTCTACTTCATTTAGTTTTATCATGCCGCAATATATCCGACACTTCGCAATCCAATATGAAACAAAGTGTATCTAATGTTTCCGTAGTAAACGGAAGTCCTTTTTTGATTCGATGTATCGTATTTGCAGACATTCCCTGTTTGTATATTAAATTATACTCTGTAATACCTTTCTTTTGCATAGTCTCAAATAAAGGCTCATAAGAAATCAAGTTTTATCATCTCCGTTTCTTTATATCCGACATATTTACACTAACATACTTAATTACTTGACTATGCTTAACATATTGAGTATAATGTATACGCTAAAATTCTTTATACGGAGGGAAAATTCATATGAAGCACAAAAAATTTTTACATGTAATTGGCACATTTACAATCTGTTTTATGCTGACAGGCTGTTGTATGAGTCACGAATGGAAAGAAGCCACCTGCACAGAACCAAAAACGTGTGCCAAATGTGGAGAAACAGAGGGCGAAGCATTGGGGCATACATGGATATACGCTACTTGTTCAGAACCTAAAACCTGTAGCGTGTGCGGAGAGACAGAGGGCGAGACTTTAGAGCATACATGGGTAGACGCTACTTGTTCAGAAGCAAAACATTGCAGTGTATGCGGAGATACAGAAGGAGAACCACTGGAACATACTTTGACAGAAGCGAACTTTCAACAGGGCGCTATGTGTGAAGTGTGTGGAGAAACGGTTGGCGAACCATTGCAGGCAGAATTTGAAAAGTATGGATTAGTCTGCAATGCGGAATTAGATACTACATATCCTTATGTGATAGCCTGTTATGACGCTGGCTACACAACCAACGGAAAAGTTATATTTTCAGATTATGAAACATTTGAATCAGACGAAACGCATGAAGCGTTAGACGGTTACGAATGGAAAGCTGTTACATGTACCATGATTTTGGATGATGAAAATGCGTATAATCACGGTTACAGTGGCTTTAACAGTACGACCATTGATTATTATGATAATTCTTTTTGGGATAACTATGATGAAAAAACAGACACTTTTACGGTAAACTATAGCGGCATAGAATATCCCGGTGTACAATACGATTCAGAAGAATTGCAGTATGGTTGGGTTGATGATGTTTTCGCATATAAATTCCGAAATTTCTATCGTGTTCCGAAAGGATATGACGGGCTTGTACTGGGAATATTTAATCCTAATATTGCATCATCATCTTCTGAATTGTCTGATATTGAAAATTTCTATGAAATAGCAAAAGAAAATGATGATACGATACTTTTCCGTTTAAAATAGCATAAATGGTAGTCAAGGGATATTCCAAAAGAGTGAATTGGAATATCCCTTTTACTATTATTTGCTTTATCGGCTTAATATACTACCGCCTGTAAATCCCCACTCTGCGAGTGCCTACGGTAAAGGGATTGACAGGCTATCGAAATAACGGTACGAGTTTGGGTCTTGATTAAAAGTGGTAAATTCGTGGTAAAATGATTGTGCAATCAGCTTACAGCCTTGATTTTTAGAGCATTACAGAATCGGGTTAGCGTTTTGCCGTGACAGATAAAGAGTATTTTTATCATCTTGATTATATCCTTTCATAAGCCTACAAACCTTGATATTTTAGGCTTTTTGGCATTTTTCTTCAATTTTGTATTTTGCCCGGAACATACGCAATTCTTTATAATTCTACGCAAATTCATGGGCAAATGGTGTAGTAAGTGGTGTAGTAGATTGGTGTATTTTCAACCTGATTTTCTCTTCTTTCCCTGCATATTGGTTTCTTTAAAGTCAATGATTTTCGCCATTTGCTCTGCCACCCGGTCGAAACTTGCATGAGTGTAAACATTCAATGTAACACCTACATCAGAATGCCCCATTACATATTGCAGGTTTTTGATATCCATACCGGCATCTGCCATGTTTGTACAGAACGTATGACGGAACACATGGGGCGTGATATGGGGCAGCGGCTTATCCGGATGCAGCTTCTTGTATTTGAAATCAAAGGGATTTCTGCGGATAATATCGTCATTGTATGCCATTGGAAAGGCTGGCTTGACAACGCCCCGGACGCTTGTAATAGTGCTGTATCCTTTCCCCTCGTCGTGAAGCTTCATAATCCATTTTTGGGCATCTGATACTTTGATATCCCTAATCTGACGATAACCGAAATCTTCTTTCCTGACTAAATTCAGCACAAAATTGTAACCGACTTTCGTGTTGTAGCGAACTCCCTGTTTCAGACTGATGTATCGCTCTAAAAGGTCTATTATGGTAATCTTTCCGGCAGCATAGTCAATTCTGTCGTCAAGCTGCTTTTGAATCGTCTTTTCTTTGGCTCTATCCTGTCCGCAGGATTCTCCCTTTATTGTCTTTTCTCTTCTCGGACATTTTCAAACTCCATTTCAACTTGCCGATGGCTCCATTGTACCACAATCACTTTCCAGAGGGAATAAACCTTACAAAAAATCCGTTTCAAGGTAATGGACACGATTCCCCTGAATTTCCTCTTGTTCCGTCTTTTGGGCTTTCAGAATTCTTCAACAGCCATATGGGAGTGGAGGAGAAGCTCGCCTATTTGCTGAACAATGTGTACGACGATGAAAAGGTAGGAAAAATCATCCGTATCTACGGCATGGAGGAGATGATTCTGGAAAAACACTGCCCGGGAAGAATGGGAGAGCAGAGCCTGTTTCCCTGTAAAACCAAAGAAATCTTTATAATTCTTACGGTTTTCTCTTTATACCTCCTCTTTATACTGAAATCATCAAATGACAGCATAACACGCTGAATGCAAGCGTGAATTCTATTGTTTAGAGGAGGCATATCCCATGTGGCAGTTTTTAAGAGAATACATCAGCGCTCCGAACACGATCGGGGCCATTGCACCCAGCAGCAGGCATCTGGCGGCGGCCATGACGGCTTCTATCGATTTCGGGAAAGCGCGCTGCATTGTAGAATACGGGGCAGGGACGGGCGTATTTACCAGAGAGGTGGCAGCAAGAAAAAGGCGGGACACGACTTATATAGTGATCGAACAGAATGATTGTTTTTATGAGATGCTTCGGAAACAGTTTCAGGGAATGCCGGGAGTGGTGCTGATCCACGGAGATGCCGGAAATGTATGCAGCTTCTTAAGAGAACAGGGGTTTAAGCATGCGGATTATATCATTTCCGGGCTGCCATTTACATCACTCCCCCGGCAGGTGTCCCACAGAATACTGTCACAGACCCAAGAGGCTGTCGGAGCCAAAGGCGTATTTACCACATTCCAGTATACGCTGCTGCGGAAAGCCTTTCTGGAAAAATATTTCCATATCCAGGGGATTGTACGGGTCTGGCAAAATCTCCCCCCGGCATATGTGCTGCACATGAAACGGAAATGCTGCCCCGAGAAGCAAATCTCTGCGGACAGTATGGTATGAGCCAATATCAGGAGGTGTCGTTATGTGGTGTGTCTATTTTCTTGTCTGCGTGCTGCTCCCTATCTGTATTCCGGTGCCGGAAACGGCAGTGGTACTGTGGGGAACCAGACGGATTGGCAGCCTGGGAGCTTTTGCCCTTGGGGTCACAGGCTCCGTGCTGGGATTGACGATTATGTATTCCTTATCTTCCCTGATCGTACATCGTATTTTTAAAGGAAAAAAAGAGAGGCGGCAGCTTGCGTGGCTGCAGCAGCTGACGGGGCGGTACCGCGTTTGGATTCTCGGCGTACTGCTGATCGTTCCGCTTGTGTCCGATGAAGTGCTCTGCGCAGGCTCCGCTTTTTTTAAAATATCATTGCCTCAGTTTCTGAAAATTGGTATAATTGCTAAAATCATATCCATCGGTATGATTGCCTTTTCGGGGTTTTTCGGCAGCTTGTGCGGCCTGAGGCGATGGCAGATGATTGCTGTGGAGCTTCTGCTTATGTTCCTTGCCTCGGCGTTGCTGCAGCATTTCTGCAAAAAGGGAGAAGCAAACTATCATGAAAGAATTCATACTGGTTGTTGACGACGATAAAGATATCTGCAGGCTTCTGGGCATCTACCTGGGCAATGAGGGCTACCGTTACCTCACCTGTGAGAATGCGGCCCAGGCGCTGGATATCCTGGAACACTATCAGGTAGACCTGATTCTGATGGACGTGATGATGCCGGGAATCGACGGCATCAGCGCCTGCCTGCAGATAAGGGAAAGGAGCAGAATGCCCATTATTTTCATGTCGGCAAAATCAGAAGACATAGACATCATACAGGGGCTCACGGTAGGGGGAGACGATTATGTGACCAAGCCCTTTCAGCCCATTGAGCTCCTCGCCCGCATCAAAGCCCAGCTCCGCCGCTATAAACAGTACAATGAGACGGAAAAGCCGGCGCACACGCTCCAGACGGAGGATCTGACGGTGGACATGGAAAGCCGCCAGGTATGGGTAAGCGGGCGGGAAGTGAGGCTGACGCGCAAGGAGTACGACATCCTGGAGTATATGCTGCGGAACAAGGGGCAGGTGCTGACCATGGCGCAGATTTATGAAGCGGTATGGCATGAAGAATTCTTCTGTTCGGAAAATGCGGTGATGATGCATATCGCCAATCTCCGCAATAAACTGAACTGGGACAATGTCCATTCGGATTTTATCAAGACCTGTTGGGGAAGAGGGTATCAGATATGACGTTATTACGAATGATTCCAAACTATATTTTAATCAACGGCATTGTCATCGCAGGAACGGTTTTCGTGATTTTCCTGGTTTACAGAAGACTGTCCTCCACATACCAAAAACGCCTCACGGTATATTTCCTGAAGGCGGCCTGCGTCTCCCTTGCTGTCAGCCTGGTGGTGCTGGCGGTGGTGCTGTCCATGATGCAGCTTCTGCTCCATTCCGGGCTGTGGGATTATTTTCATGATTTGGGCTATAGATACCTCATTGCCGCCGAATATCTCCCGTCGGTGGTGGCAGTGGCGCTTACCGTGATATGCTTTATTGTCTCCTTTTCCGTCAGGATCAACCGCAGGGTCAGGTATGTGGAGTACCTGTCCCGGGAAATCCAGAAGATCCGGGAGGAGGGCTTTGGAAGGACCATGGAACTGCAGGGGGACGATGAGATCACCCGGCTGTGCGCCGTCATCAACGAGATGTCCGTCCAGCTTCGGGAAAAGGAGGAGAGGGAGAAAAGGCAGCAACGAAGCAAGGATGAGCTGATCACCAATGTGTCCCATGACCTGCGCAGCCCCCTTACCTCGATCATCGGCTATGTGGAGCTGCTGAAGGAGACGGGGCCCGAAGACAGGCAGCGCTTTGCCGAATACATCGAAGTGGTGGAACGGCGCCTGACGGGGCTGAACGGGCTGATCAACGAGCTGTTCGAATATACGAAGCTGAACTCCGCCGACCAATTACCGGACATGGAGAAAAGGGATGTGCTGGAGCTGCTGCGGCATATCCTCTATGAATATAAAATACTTATGGAGGCGGAGGGCCTGACGCTTTCATGGCAGCTGGAGGCGGAAAGCCATATGGCCCATATCAATATCCAGCAAATGGTGCGGGTGTTCCAGAATCTGCTGGACAACGCCCGCAGGTACGCCCACCGTGCCGCCCCGGTAACCGTGACGGCACAGGACACGGGCCGGCTCCATATCTGTATCACCAACCGGGTGGCGGATTCTCACGGCATTGAGCCTGACCGGATCTTTGAGCGTTTCTACTGTGGAGACCGGGCCAGGAGCGCCCCCCAAAGCTCCGGGCTGGGGCTTGCCATTGTAAAGCGCATCGTGGAGCTCCACGGGGGCCAGGTGGGCGCATCGCTGCAGGGACAGGAGCTGTCCATCCATCTGTTTCTCAAATAAAAGAAGAAGCGCCAAAAGCAAAAACATTAATCAAATGATATAAGCCAAATTCATGCTATCGCCCTTTCACTCAAAAATATCTGCCACAGGGCTATCCGCCACGGAATCGAAAACAGCGAAATAATCGCAAGTGACGGAAAGCGTTTCTTTTGCGTTGATTGTTGACCACAGCGCGCTCAAAACCCGCTTGATTTTCTGAATCCTTTCTTCTGGCAGCTTGGCATTCGCCCTTATTTTTCCTGGGGAAAAAACCGATATAGATAGAAAAGCTGGTAAAACGCAAGGATGCGGCAGGGAAACAGGAGGTTACCATATGAGCATAGAAGTCAACACCAACAGAAATACCGGCGTAAGGCAGATTACCCTAAAGAGGCCTGACGGCTCTAAGGTGGGCACGATCACGATTCACAGCTCCAGCCTGAAGAAGCTGAAAAAGCTGTCCTATAAACAGCGGCGTATCTCGACCATGATCACTCAGGCCAAGACTTCGGGCAACGCGAAGCAGGTCCTGGCCAGCGCCAAGACAGAGACAGTAAATCTGCGCAGGAAGCTGGCCAGCGGGAAGTACAACGACCGGGAAGTAAGGGCCGCCATCCGCCATGCGGAGCGCATGGAGCGCGTGGCAAAGAAGCGGATGAAGCACCTGATGCAGGAAGAGGAAATCGAGAAACGCGGCGGCGGTATCTGGCAGCAGGGCCTGGACGAGGAGGAATCCCGGGAGTGGAACTGGGAGACGGAAGGGGCTGACTTCGCCGAGCTGAGCGCGGAAGAGATGGAACAGCTCATGCAGGAGCTTCAGGAGGAGATGGAAGAGCTGGCCATGGAGAATGAGATGGAACTGATGCAGTCGGTGCGGCTGGATATGGACCCTGAAGAGCTGGAGCAGCTGAAAAAGAAGCACAGGGCGGACGAGATGCGGGAAATCGTGGAGGCGGACATGAAGTACCTGAAAGCCCTTTTCAGCCAGCTGGAGAAAGAAAGGCAGGAGGCGGCTTCATTTTCCAAAGACAGCGGCGTGTCCCTGCAGCTGTCCGGCGTGGAGATACCGGTGCAGGTGGACGGCAGGTCCGCGGCGGAAGTGGCTTCCGCTGCCCCCGTAGCCCAGGGCGGCAACGTAGATGTGTCCTTATAAAAAGCAAGAACAGAGATAAACACCTTTCTGTCATTGCGGAGCGGTTCAGGCTCCCGCATGAGGGAAAGGTGTTTTTTAGTCGATACGCTGGGGGACGGAAACTTCTTTCATCCCCGCTCATTTCTGCGGGCCAGCCAGACTGCCCCGTGGGATGCGTCTGTTCTGGCTTCCGTGAGGCGGATCCGGGGAAGACCGGCAGCGAGCGCTTTGGTCAGCTCTCCGGCAATCCTTTGGTTGTTGCGCAGGACGCTGCCGTGAAGAACCAGAGGGATTTCGGCTTCGCCGCATCTGCTCTCCATCTGGCGGCAGACCGCTGCGGCCATTTCCAGAAGCGCTGCTGCCGCTTTGGCGATAATCTGCCGGACCGCTTGGTCCGTATCGGTTTCCGGCAGGGAAATCAGGCGGGCCAGCTGGGCGATTTCCTTTTTGGTATGGCTCATATCGTACACATATGCTACCAATTCAGAGGAATCGGAGATTCCAAGATGACTGAACAGGATATCCCTAAGGACTGTTTCGGGTCCTCTGCCGTCCTCCGCCCTCACTACGGCGGCTGCGATGTCCCGGCCGATGGCGTAGGCGCTGCCCTCATCGTCGATGAGATGCCCGAAGCCCCCTGCACGGTACCTTTTCCGCCCCGCGTCCGTCTGCCCCAGGCAGATAGAGCCTGTCCCGGAGATCAGCAGAAGTCCGTCCTCTTCCTCGAAAGCTCCATACAGCGCCGCGTCCGCGTCGCTGCAGATGGTGACCTGGCAGTGAAAGCCGCAATTAGCCAGGCAATCCCGCAGCAGTTCCGCGGCGGCAGGATTGTTGTTTCCGGCAGCGCCTATGCCGATACCGAGACAATCCGCGGGAGAGAAGCCGTTTGACGCCAGATCCGCCATAGCGTTCCGCAGCGACCGGACAATCCTTTCCCTGGGAAAACTGTTGCAATTGAGCCCCTCTGTCTTTGTCTGAAAAAGGTCTTTCCTGCCGTCCGAAACCAGGACGGAAGTCCCCGTTCCGCCGGCATCCATTCCGATATAATAGTTCATCATGGTAAACTCCTGTGCTATCGTTCGGGAAGCAGAAGCGGGCCTGCTCCTCCTTTGTCTTTGATGCAGTGCGTCACCGTCCCGCGCTGCCCGGGCCAGGGGGATCGATTCCGAGACTGGAAAAGGCCTGCCGCAGATTGCCGCCGTTTTCGTCCAGCGCGGCCTGTGCCGCCGGAGCCTCCAGCCCGGAGCAGAACATCAGGATGGCCAGCTTTGTCCGTTTGCCGGCTGCCCAAAGGTACTTTTCGGCATCCTCCTCTGAACCGCCTGTGATGTCGCAGAAGATTCTCTTTGCCCTCTCCACCAGTTTGCCGTTGGTGGCGTTCAGGTCCACCATACGGTTTCCGTATACTTTGCCCAGCCTGACCATAGTGGCGGTGGTGAGCATGTTCAGCACCAGTTTCTGGGCGGTCCCTGACTTCATCCGGGTGGAGCCGGTGAGCGCCTCCGGGCCTGTCACGGGGGCGATGCAGATGTCCACGCAGTTTTGCAGGAGGCTGTCCGGGTTGGTGGTGAGGCCGATGGTCTTCGCGCCCACGGCCTTTGCCTGCCGCACCGCGCCCAGCACATAAGGGGTCCTGCCGCTGGCGGCGATTCCCGTCACCACATCGGCGGCAGTGATGCCAAGCCTTGTGATTTCATCCCGCCCCAGCGCCTCATTGTCCTCGCTGTCCTCCACCGCGTTGCGCAGGGCAGTGTCGCCGCCCGCGATATGGCCCTGTACCAGGTCGGGACTGACGCCAAAGGTGGGCGGGCACTCGGAGGCGTCCAGGACGCCAAGCCGCCCGGAGGTGCCTGCGCCGAAATAGAAAAGCCGTCCGCCCCCGCGGATGGCATCTACAATCATGTCCACCGCCTGGGTTATCTGGGGAATCACCTTTCCTACCGCTTCGGGGACCGCGGTATCCTCTCTGTTGATCATGGTCAGAATCTCCGCTGTGCCGCAGCGGTCAAGTTCCTCTGTGCGCTCATTGACCTGCTCGGTCGTGAGATTAGCCAAATATTTGTCCATTCTGCCTCCTGTCCGCCCCGCACGAATCCAGGGCATTGTCTCCGGTAACATTTTCTGGCTACATTTTAGTTGCAACAGAGGGCGATGTCAACAAATATTTAGGGGGAAAAATCTGCTGGCGGAAAACGCAGCGCTTTTGCTGTGGCGGCCCGGGGCTGTATACTGTGCAAATTGGTGGAAAAAGTTGATTTTCAGAGCCGTGATTTTGACGTGCGCAACTGCCGGAAACGTGGAGGACTGCATAAAAATATGAGGATTTTGTCGGCTTTTTGGCACAATCCAAATATTATACTTTTTGAAAATAGAAAGCCCTGACGAATTTGTTACTTAAATTTACTACAAAAACGCATAAAAGTCAAGTGATTTTTCCATTCTTTTTGTCATTATTGACAGCCTTTTCTCCTTCCCAAAAAGTATAGGTTTTGGAAATAGAAACCCCTGACGGAAAATATTCCAAGGGGGACCGTATATGGAAACGACCAAGAAAAAGAAAAAGACATTGCACGAAATTTGGAAAGCGAGGTACCTGTACATACTTCTTTTGCCCCTGCTGGTCTGGCTGGCAGTGTTTTGCTATGCCCCCATGTACGGCGTGCTCATGGCGTTCAAGAACTACAGCGCGAAGCTGGGAGTTATGGGGAGTCCATGGGTAGGGCTGCAGCATTTCAAGAGAATCTTCATTACACCGGACGCCATCAGGTCGATTAACAATACCATTGTAATCAGCGCCAGCAGACTGCTGTTCGAGTTCCCCATGCCCATCATTATGGCCATCATGATTACCGAGATGCCCGGCAACCGCACGAAAAAGATATATCAGACCATTTTTACGTTCCCTCATTTCCTCTCCTGGGTCGTGGTGGCGAACATCGTGACCAACTTCATGGCCCAGGGCGGCGCAATCAATATCCTTTTGGATAACCTGGGATTTGAGAAGATTAATTTCCTGACCACAAAGCCTCTGTTCAGGCCTCTGCTCTACATCACTTCCAACTGGAAGGAGATGGGATGGTCCGCCATCATCTACATGGCAGCCATAGCGGGCATCGACACCACGCTCTATGAAGCGGCCAAGGTGGACGGCGCCACCCGGCTGAAGCAGATATGGCATGTGACCCTGCCAGGCATCCTGAGCACCATCGTCATCATGTTCATCCTCCAGGTGGGCGGAATGATGAATGCCGGTTTCGACCAGGTCTTCAACCTGCGGAACAGCGCGGTAAAGGATATATCCCAGATTCTGGACACCTATGTCTATGACATCACTTTCCTGAGCACGCCGAATTACGGATTTTCCACGGCGGTAGGATTGTTTAAGTCCGTGATCAACTTCTTCCTGTTGTTCCTGGCGAACACGGTGACGAAGAAAATCAGCGGACAGGGAATGTTCGCTTAGGCGAGGATGGGAAAGGAGACAGAGACGATGAAGAATACAAAGACGAAAAAGAGACATAAATGGGCCGGCACGGAGATTTTCTCCGTGATAGTCCTGACGATTATAGCCATATTGATAGTGGTTCCTTTCTGGAACGCAGTGATTATTTCCCTGGAGACATCGGCTGCTTTCAGCCGCAAACCGTTCTCCTGGCTGCCTGGAGAGTTCACTCTGGCCAACTACAATTATCTGCTGTTCCAGAACAGCGGCGCCATGATTACCGCATATAAGGCGACGATCGGAATCACCTTGATAGGCACATTCGCCGGAATGCTGGTATCGGTCATGGGAGCATACGCATTCTCCAGAAAGTTCCCGGGGAAGAAGTTCTTCTTCATGGCCATGTTGTTCACCATGTTCTTCGGCGGCGGACTGATTCCCACATACCTGCTGATCAAGGGCATGGGACTGCTGGACACCTATACCGTACTGGTGCTGCTGGGCATGATTTCCACCTACAATATCATCATCATGAAGAACGGCTTCGAGAGCACCCCCATGGATCTCCAGGAGGCGGCCATGATAGACGGAGCCAATGACCTGACGGTCTTTGCGAAGATTATGCTTCCGTTGCAGAAGCCCCTGATAGCCACGTTCTCCCTGTTCACCGCAGTGGGATACTGGAACAGCTGGTATTGGCCCATGCTCCTTTTGAGCAGCGGCGACAAGACTGTGCTGCAGCTGTTCCTGCGCTCCATCGTCAATGCCCTGACCTCTCAGGAGGGTACCAAGAATATGGCCGCCTCCGGTATGGCGTTCCAGAATACTTTCTCTCAGGGCGTCAAAATGGCAGCAGTGTTCGCGGTCATGCTGCCTATCATGGTGGTGTACCCGTTCCTGCAGAAGTACTTTGTAAAAGGCATGCTGGTAGGCGCCGTGAAGATGTAATGCTGTGACTTTGGGTATTATGCATTCGGGATCGGAGACGGTGCCGGAAGTGATACAACATAAAATTCATCTATATGAAAGGAGAGTATTATGAGAAAGGTAAAAAAGTTTGCTGCATTGTTACTGTGCGGCGCGCTGACGCTTTCTGCTCTGGCAGGCTGCGGAGGCGATGACGGAGGTTCCCAGGGCAGCAGTTCTGCTCCGGAAGAGTCCAAGTCAGAAGAGAGCAAGGCGGAAGATGCCGGAGATGCCGAAGACGCTGGCGGCGAAGCGGAAGATGCCGGCGGCGAGGCCGCCAGCGGAGACGCAGTCCATTTCACCTTTACGGCATACAACTGTATCGCCGGTAAGGATTACAAGGATCCCCTGTTCCTCTGGATCAACGAGAAGTTCGGTGTGGACATGGAAGTCATGGCCAATGAGCCCAGCGGCGCCGACGAGAGGTTCCGTACACAGGTCATGGGCGGTTCGCTTCCCGATTGTGCCAACTGGGAAGGATTCACTTTCGCCGAGTATTATTCCTACATCGATCAGGGGCTGCTTGGCGCCCTGCCTGACGGCTGGGAGGAGAAGTATCCCAACATCGCCAAGATGGTAGAGGCCTCCGGCTACGCGGAGTATCTGAAGGTGGACGGCAAGACTTATGGCGTTCCCCACGTTGTGTTCAACAACTTCCTGGAGATGGATCCCCCTATCAACCATGCAACTCTGTTCTTCAGAAAGGACTGGGCTGCGGAGGTAGGCATGCCGGATCTCGGAAAGGACTACAGCATCACCATTTCTGAGCTGAGAGAGTATCTTGAGAAAGTGAAAGCGGCAGGCTTGACCAATGATTCCTTTGTAAGCGACAGCCCCGGCAACCTGGACCAGATGTTCGGATATGCTACAGGCACTCCTTACGGAAGAACTTTCATCGAGACAGAAGACGGCTTCAAATATACTTTTGTGGATGACAGGGACAAATGGATCAACATGATCGAGATTATGAGGGAGTGGTATCAGGCAGGCCTGATTGATCCCGACTATGTGGTCATCAACGATATCTATGATGCCCGTGCCGCTTTGATGGCAGGTACGCTGGCTGCTATGTATGACAGCGGCGACTGCGGAAATACCAATACTTATATGACTGGCTATCAGGGGAACTTCCCGGATCAGGATCCCTATGAGATTATCGGCGGCGCCCACATCGTTCCGGATGAAGGCGTAAGCGCAGGCAGCATCCTTGAGGTAGGCAACTACTGGACCGTGCAGGTCTTCAATCCTGACACGGACGAAGCTACCATGGCGAAGATTATGGAAGTCATGGACTGGGCCTGCACTGCTGAGGGCGAAGCATCCGTGCAGATCGGTATCCCTGAGGTTGACTGGAAATATGCGGATGACGGCAGCATCGAGCCCATCAACAACATCGACATTACCGTATACCCTTCCACTGAGATTCTGGGAACGGCATTCAGCCACTGCCAGGACGAGATTGGATATTCCGGGGCAAGAGCAGATATGGACAAACGCGCCATCGACCAGGCTCTGGCTGTCTTCGAGGTCAAGAAGCAGGGTACCATCATCCCTTACGAGAAGAACTACACAATCTTCAGCAGCCCTACAAAGGATACCTATTCCGTGGCTTATGCAGATAAGATTAACGAACTGGTAACCGGTACCGATGACATCGCTTCCACCTGGGACGCTTTCTTCGAGGAGAACAGAGGCATGTGGGAGCCCCTGCTGAACGAGCTGAACGAGTACTTCGGATACTAAATCAGAGCGTGGTGCACAAGAGGCAAAACGGTTGAATCATGAAATAATGAAACAAGAGCAATGAAGTAAGTATGGACGGCTCCCTTGTCCCCTTTGAAAAGGGGAAGGGGAGCCGAAAGTATATATAAAAACAGCGGACTGCCGCGACGGGCGGCCGCAGGCGGCCTGCAATGTGCAGTGCGGGATAGGAGGTTTGTCGGGTATGGGAATTCCGAGACTTTATTTTTACGGTGACATCGAGGGCCTGGCACCGGCTCTGAAAGGGCTGGAGGGGGACGGATATTTCAGGCTGTGCGGGAAAGACGGGGGCGGCTTTCCGATAAAGGCGGTAAGCGGCGCGGAGAACAGCGTGAGCTGCGACGGGCAGGAGGCCTGCATCCGTTTTGACTCCAGGACGCTGTTCTTCCGCCAGCTGGGGAGGCTGCTGGGGAAGCTGCCGGAAGCCTTTGAGGAGAAGACGGTCAAATATTTCGATGAGCTGGGCGCTATGTTCGATCTGTCGCGGAACAATGTGATATCCGTGGAGGGTTTCCGGGGCTTCATGAGAAAGCTCGCCCTGATGGGGTACACCTATATTTTCTTATATATGGAAGATACTTATGAGGTGGAGGAGCTGCCCTACTTTGGATATGGGAGAGGGCGTTATACCCGGGAGGAACTGTCCGGAATGGATGCTTATGCGGCGGATTTTGGGCTGGAACTGATTCCCTGCATCCAGACTTTGGGGCATCTGGAGAAGTACCTGCGCTGGCCGGTGGCTTTCCCCATAAAGGATACCACCAGTGTCCTGCTGGTAGGGGCGCCGGAGACCAAAGAATTCTTAAGGAGCATCTTAAAGGCGGCCACCGCGCCGTTCCGTTCCTCCAGAATCCACCTCGGAATGGACGAGGCATGGGGCCTGGGAAGCGGTCAGTACCTGGCGAAGAACGGCTATAAGCCATCGCTGGAGATTCTGCGGGATCATCTGGAGATGGTGATAGAGCTGTGCAGGGAGCTTTCTTTGGATCCCATGATATGGAGCGACATGTTCTTTCGGCCTCTGAACGAGAGCGGGGATTATTATGACCAGTCCCCGATTGAGGAGAAGACATTGGAGCAGATCAGGGCCTCTATTCCGGACGGGCTTTCCCTGGTGTATTGGGACTATTATCATGCGGAGAAAGAAGTCTATTCCAGATTGCTTGAAAAGCATCAGCAGCTTACGGACCGCATCATCTTCGCCGGAGGCATCTGGACATGGAACGGCATCTCGCCCAACCAGGGTAAGGCGTTCCGGGTCACCAGGGAGGGGCTTGCCGCATGCCGCGAGCGGAATATCCGGAATGTCTGCACCACCATGTGGGGGGACAATGGCGGCGAGACCTCCGGTTTGTGCGCGCTGATCGGGCTGCAGCTGTTCGGAGAGTACGCTTACAGCGAAGAGCCTACACAGGAGGAAGTGTTTGGCAGCTTCCGGGTGTGCTGCAGGGAGAATCCGCAGGCGTTCTACGATCTGCGCCTGCTGGACGAGATCCCCTCCGTTCCGGAGGAGAATCTTCAGAGCGCCAATCCCTCCAAATGCCTGCTGTACCAGAATCCGCTCTACGGACTCTTCGACAGGCATGTGCAGGACTATCTGAGTGATGTGCTGAAGGCCGCAGGCAGGGATCCGGAGGACCCGGCCCAGATGGAGGCCATCCTGTTCGGAGGAGACGGGGAGCTCTTAAGCCTGTACGACTACTATATGGAGCTGTCCGGAAAGCTGCGGGTATATATGAGGGAATCCGAGGGGAACGCGCTGCTGTTCGCCCATTACGCGAATCTGGCGCAGTTCCTGGCGGACAAGGCGGAACTGGGCTGCGCCATCCGCTTTGCCTATGACGCTGGCAGGGACGATCTGGTGGAGGAATGCATGGACAGGTGCAGCGGGCTTTTGGAGCAGCTGCCCGCTCTGACCGATACCTGGCGCAAGCTGTGGAAGAGCACCAGCAAGGCCGTGGGCTTTGAAGTAATCACCATCCGCCTGGGCGCGCTGGAGGCCCAGCTGAAGTACGCCCTGGAGTGCCTGGAAAGCTTCTATCATGAGGGGACGAAGATAGAGGAGCTGGAAGAGGAACTTCTGCACTACGGCTCCATGCGGCCCAGAAAGGATGGGGAGGCCATGAACATCGGCAGCCCGTTCTGGGATTGGATTGCCGCGGCGAATCCCACCGGAGGCGTATAGCATTATAGCATAGCAGCATAAAGCAATTCGATGGTTGTCCTGCCGTAAAGCCCAGATTTATGGCAGGACATTTTATGGGCGGAAATTCTTACAGCCGTGCCTCCGTGAGGCTGTCGGAGGTATAGCGCCGCAGGCCCCGGTAGAACACCGCTATGGCCGCCGCCAAGAGCAGAATCGTGTACGCCGGCACTCCGGCGGGATGCTGGAAACATTGATGTCTTCAATGCAAACATGATTACTTCTCCTCTTTTGGGGAAATTCTTCCTGATGAAAAATGCAATAATCTGAAATTTCAAGCAGGATTGCACAATATTTTTGAAAAGTCAAGTCCTTAAGAATCCTTAAATCCATAAAATTCTATTGATTTCATTGCCGGGACAGATTACAATAGAGAGGGAAAATTTTGCGCATATGGCGTAAGAGCGAGAGCAGGAGGTTTGACATTTATGAAGACGGGGGCACAGCTGTATACAATACGCGCGTATACACAGAGCGAGAAAGACTTTGCGCGGAGCATGAAGAAAATCGCGCGGATAGGCTATAGGACAGTACAGATTTCCGCTGTTGGCAGGGATATCCGGCCGGAACGCATCCGGGAGATCTGCGATGAGGAGGGGCTGGAAATTGTGCTGACCCACAGCGATGTGAACCGCATCCTCTATGACACGGAGCGGCTGATTGCGGAGCATGACATCATGGGATGTCAGTATATCGGCCTGGGGGCCATGCCGGACAAGTACCGTGCGCCGGAATGGCTGGCATATTTTGCCGAGGACTTCCGGGAGCCCGCGAAAAAGATTGCGGCTGCGGGGAAGCTTTTGATGTACCATAATCATAACTTTGAATTCCGCAGGTTGAAAGCGGAGGGCACTGACGGGCAGAAGCGCATGATCGAGTACCTGATGGAGTGGTTCGCGCCTCAGGAGCTGGGCTTTACGCTGGACACCTACTGGGTGCAGGCTGCGGGAGCGGATGTGTGCCAGTGGATCGGGCTTCTGCAGGACAGGATTCCTTGCGTGCATCTAAAGGACATGGGAATGAGTCCGGAGGGCGCTGTGATGGCGCCTGTGATGGAGGGGAATCTGAATTTTGACGCCATCCTGAAAAAGCTGGAGGGGACAAGCTGTGAGTATCTGCTGGTGGAGCAGGATATCTGCCAGGGAAGTCCCTTTGACTGCCTGAAACAAAGCTATGACAATCTGGCGGCTGCCGGATACCGCTGAAAGGGGCCGTAGGTTCGTGGCGGTGAAAAACCGTGTACTTTCAAACTATTGATTGGAATACGCGCAAGAGCGCGCAAGGGGTATAATATGGTTTTATCGGACAGGACGATTATGAAAATGCTCCGGGAGGGGACATTGTCCATCTCGCCCCTGGAGGAGAGCCAGATACAGCCTGCCAGCGTGGATATCCGTCTGGGAAATATGTTCAGCATCATTGAAGACCTGCCTGCGGGCATCATAGATTTGGAGAACGAGATTCAGTACCGGACCATGGAGACGGAGCGGTATGTGCTCCTGCCTGGCCAGTTCGTCCTCGCTACCACGAGGGAGTACATATCCCTGCCGGACAATCTGACGGCATTCGTGGAGGGCAGGAGCTCGCTGGGGCGCATGGGCCTGTTCATCCAGAATGCGGGATGGGTGGACCCGGGCTTCAAAGGAGAGATTACGCTGGAGCTGTTCAATGCCAACCGCTGTGCTATTGAGCTGAAATCCGGGCGCAGGGTAGGACAGCTGGTGTTCGCGGAGATGGATGCCGACGCACTCCACCCTTACCGGGGGAAGTACCAGGGACAGACCGGAGCTACGGGTTCCCGGGCATTTATGGATGACAAAGAGTGAATTCCGGAATGGCGCAGCGGCTTATTCCGAGATCATAGAAAAACTTAAAAAGCAGAAAAAGAAAGGAAATTCTCATGAAAAAGAAAGTATTGGCAGCAATTATGGCAGCTGCGGTCATTCTGGCCGGCTGCGGAGGAAGCGACGGGGGGGAGAGTTCTCCGCTGGAGACACTGGCGCCTGTGATAATAGAGGAGACGCCGGAACCTGCGCCGGATGCCACGGAAGAGCCGGAAGAAGGGGAAGAGGAGCCGGATGAGGTTCGCGAGGGCATGTACCGGAGCGAACTTACGAACGAGTGGATTGACGAGGAGCTGAAAAACCAGCGCCCTATCGCGGTCATGGTAGACAACGAGAAGATAGCACTTCCCCATTACGGCCTGACGGAAGCCGATGTCGTCTACGAGATTATGAACAGCACATTGAATGACAGAATTACGCGTTTCATGGTACTGGTAAAAGACTGGGGCAAAATCGAGCAGCTGGGCAGCATTCGGAGCACCAGATCCACCAACATCTACCTGGCAGGAGAGTGGAACGCTGTGCTCTGCCATGACGGCGGCCCGTATTTCGCCCTGGATTTGATTAAAGAGCGGGATTACTGCGAGAATTTCACCGGCACCTTTTCACGTGTGGATAACGGCAAGCCCACGGAGTTTACAGAATATATCCTGGCGGGCGATTTGGAGAAGAATTTCAGCGATAAGAAGTATAGCAAGGAATACAATGAATTTTATCCCGGAGAGCATTTCCAGTTCTCAAATAAGGAGTTCGACTTATCCGATGAGGACGGAGCTTTCGACTGCACTGAGATTCAGCTTCCTTTCGGACATAATAAATCCACTCTGAAGTATAATGAAGAGACAGGAACCTATGATTACTATGAGTACGGACAGGCCCATGTCGATCCTCAGCATGGGAATGCCCAGCTGACCTTTAAGAATCTTCTGATTCAGGACTGCACATTTACTGATTTGGGCGACGGCTATCTGATTTACAATGTCCTTGATACTTCAGGGCGGAGCGGATATTATATCACAAACGGAAAAGCAATAGAGGTGAACTGGTACAAGGGATCCGACACTGTCCCCACTACCTTTTATAAGAAAGGCACAAGCGAAGAAATCAAGCTGAATACGGGAAAGACCTATATTTCCATCGTGCCGTCGGACGGGTGGGAGGATATCGTCATAAAATAATCAGCGCTCTATCACTATGCCTGTAAAAAGATGAACATGTCAAAGTGTTCATCTTTTTATCTTTCGGGCAGGACGGCATTGGAAAATCGAGAGACAAGGGGATGGGGTATGGATCGGAGGAGGTTTTTTCGGAAAAGCGGGCTGGTGTATCTGGGGATTGTGGTTCTGGTGGTTCTGCTGAATGTGGCGGCGTGGAACAGCTCTGCCTTTGCGGACTGGTATATTGCGCATGTATTTCCCATATGGGTGAATACCTATGGCAGGTTAAGCGGGCTTTTTCCTTTTTCGGTGGGGGAGTGGCTGATCGTGGCAGGGCTGGTGATTGTAGGGGCGGCGGTGCTGTTTGGAGCCATTTGGGCAGGAATCGGGGCGGTATGGGGAATCAGACGCATAGCGGGAAGGCAAAAGCGTGATACGGCGGCGCCAGGGCTGCCCCGCAGGAATGCCGTGGAATTATCCCGCACGGAAGCGCCGGAATTATCCGGGAAAGGAGCGGGGACAGAGGGCGGGAAAGGCCGGATTTTCAGGCGCTTCAGCAGAGGATTCTACCGCTTTTTCGCATGGGTGCTGGCCTGCGTCAGCCTGATCATGACGCTGAACTGTTTCATCCTGTACCATGCCTCCACCTTTTCGGAGCATTATTTCGGCGAGGATGACAATGTGTACGAGCTGGAGGAGCTGATTGGGGTCTACAATATGGTGGCAGAGCAGTGCAACAGCCTAAGCGGCCTCATGGACCGGGATGAGAACGGCATGGTGCTGTATCCGGGCAGCATTGGAAAAGACGGGAGCCTGCTGGATATGGAGGATATGGCCAGGGAACTGATGACTCGGCTGGGGGAAACCTATGAACAGCTGGACGGCTATTATCCCCGGCCCAAGGCGCTGCTTTCTTCGGATTTTATGTGCCAGCAGCATATGCAGGGCTATTATTTCCCCTTTTCCATGGAAGCCAATTACAATGATGTGATGCACATCCTGAATTTCCCCTCCACCATGTGCCACGAGCTGGCCCACCTGCGGGGCTATATCTATGAGGATGAGGCTAATTTCATAGGCTATCTGGCCTGCGTGCAGTCGGATGATGCTTTTTTCCAGTATGCGGGGTATCTGAGCGTGCTGGTGTATCTGTACAATGATATCTACAAGGCGTGGAAAGAGAACGAAACCGTCTATGCGGAGGCGGTAGCGAGGATTCGGCCGGTGAAAGTGGAGGACCAGGTCTGGACGGACAATGTCTTCGTAGTGCAGGAAGAGTGGGACCGCATCAACGGAAAAGCCCTGATTGACACGGAGGTGGTGGACAAGGCGGCGGATGCGTTCATCGACACGAACCTGAAAGTGAACGGCGTTTCTGACGGGGCAGTCAGCTACAGCCGGGTGGTGAAGCTGCTGCTGCAGTATTATCGGTATCATCCCCTGGCTGCGTAAGCCCGTACTTTTCCGGCAGTCGCAAAAGCCGTAAAAGGATGGAAAAAAATTGGTTCATTGTAAAATAAGATGCGACAAGGGCAATATACTCTAAAGCATCTTATTTTTAACAGAAAATAAGAGAGTGCTA